>DATAHD010000284.1:0-2415 GCA_036263395.1 Rhizomicrobium sp.
GCGCCACGGCTTCCGTTGCGCACCGATTGACTGAGGCAAAAGAGCGTGGAAGGTGTCGCTCCATCAAAGGCATAGGTGGGACGACGCGCGCATGAATTTCGATTTCTCCGACGAACAGAAACAGCTGAAGGAAACGGCGCACCGCTTCCTCGAAAAGGAGAGCACCTCGGCCCGCGTCCGTGCGGTGCTCGAAAGCGACGCGGGTTACGACACCGCGTTGTGGAAGGGCATCGCCGAGATGGGCTTCACCGGTGCGGCGATCCCAGAGGAATTCGGCGGTCTCGGCCTCGGCTATCTCGAGCTTTGCGTGATCGCCGAGGAACTCGGCCACGCCATCGCGCCGGTGCCGTTCTCTTCGTCGATCTATCTCTTCGCCGAATTCATCAAGGCGGCGGGCAGCGACGCGCAGAAGAAGAAATACCTCCCCGCGATCGCGAGCGGCGAGAAGATCGGCACGCTCGCCTATGCCGAGAAGCCGGGTGAAACCACGCCCGCCGGCATCGAAGCCACCGTCAGCGGCGGCACGCTCACCGGCACCAAGATACCGGTCGCCGACGGCACCATCGCCGACTACGCGGTCGTCGTGGCGCGTGACGGTGCGAAGGGCGCCGCCTCGCTCTACATCGTCGATCTCGCGAGCGCCGGCGTGACGCGCACCTATAAGAAGACGGTCGATCCGTCGCGCAAATACGCCAAGATCGAATTCAACAACACGGCCGCCGAACCGCTCGGCAAATCCGGCGACGGCGCGCGCATTCTCGACGATGTGCTGAACCGCGCCGCGATCCTCACCGCCTTCGAACAGGTCGGCGGCAGCGAGCGCGCGCTCTACATGGCACGCGATTACGCGCTGCAGCGCATGGCGTTCGGCCGTCCCATCGCCTCGTTCCAGGCGATCAAACACATGCTCGCCGACATGTATGTGTCGATGACCCTGGCGCGCTCCAATTGCTACTACGCCGCCTGGGCGCTCTCCACCGAAGCGGCGGAGCTGCCGGTTGCCGCCGCCACCGCGCGCGTCAGCGGCATCCAAGCGTTCCAGCACTGCTCCACCAACAACATCCAGGTCCACGGCGGCATGGGCTTCACGTGGCAGTTCGACTGCCATCTGCTCTATCGCCGCTCCAACACGCTGGCGCTCTCGCTGGGCAGCCAGACGCATTGGGAAAAGGAACTGATCGATCGCATGCGCCGCCGCAACACGGCCGCTGCTGCTTAAAGGACGACACCGATGAACTTCGACGATACCCCCGAAGAAGCAAAATTCCGCGCCGAAGTGCGCGCCTGGATCGACGCCAACGCGCCGAAAGAGCTGAAAGATCCGTTGGAACGCAGCGGCTTCGGCACCCTCGACCTCGGCGGCAAGGCCGACCCGATGGCCGCCGGCAAGGCGTGGCAGAAGAAGAAGTACGACGCCGGCTGGGCGTGCCTGCATTGGCCGAAGGAATATGGCGGCCGCGGCGCCACGCCGATCGAACGTGTGATCTGGAATCAGGAAGAGGGCGTGTATTCCAAGCTCTCCGGCACCTTCATCATCGGCCACGGCATGTGCGGCCCGACCGTGATGGCCTATGCCGACGAAGAGCATAAGCGCGCCGTCCTCCCGCGCCTCGCGTCGGGCGAAGACATCTGGTGCCAGCTGTTCAGCGAACCGGCCGGCGGCTCCGACCTCGCGGGTCTTAGAACCCGTGCGGAGAAGCAGGGCGATGAGTGGGTCATCAACGGCCAGAAGATCTGGACCTCCGGTGCGCAGCATTCGCAGTGGGGTCTCCTCCTCACCCGCACCGATCCGAAGGCGCTGAAGCACAAGGGCCTCACCATGTTCTTCCTGCGCATGGATACACCCGGCGTCGAAGTGCGCCCGATCCGCCAGATGAACGAACAGTCCGGCTTCAACGAAGTCTATTTCACCGACGTCCGCATCCCGGACAGCCAGCGTCTCGGCGCGGTGAACGACGGCTGGAAGGTCTCGCTCACCACGTTGATGAACGAGCGCCTCTCCATCGGCTCGGGCATGTCGACCGGTTTCGAAGACCTGTTCGAGTTCTGCAACGACTTCGAAATGGCCGACGGCAGCGTCGCCGCCGACAACGCCATGGTGAAGTCGCGCCTCGCACAATATGCCGTGCGCGCCAGCGGCCTGCGCTACACCTCGCTCCGCTCGATCTCGCAGCTCTCGAAGGGCGAGACGCCGGGCCCGGAAAACTCCATCGGCAAACTCGTCGCCGGCGCCACGATGCAGGAGATCGCGAAATTCGCGTTAGACCTGCAAGCAGAAAACGGCCTCCTGCTCGACCCAAAGGACGCGCCGGCGATGGCGCGCTTCCAGGCGATCCTGATGCGCTCGCCCGCCACCCGCATCGAAGGCGGCTCCGACGAAATCCTGCGCAACATCATCGCCGAACGCGTGCTCGG
>DATAHD010000285.1:0-2530 GCA_036263395.1 Rhizomicrobium sp.
GCTCCCCATCGTCGTCTTCACCGAAGGCGGCGGTGGCCGTCCCGGCGATACAGACTTTCCGGGCGTCGCCGGTCTCGACGTCCCGACCTTCCGGCAATACGCCAAGCTCTCCGGCCAGATGCCGCGCGTGGCGATCAACCATGGCCGCTGCTTCGCCGGCAACGCGGCGCTCGCGGGCGCCAGCGACGTCATCATCGCGACGCGCAACTCGAACATCGGCATGGGCGGCCCGGCAATGATCGAAGGCGGCGGCCTCGGCGTCTATACGCCCGAAGAAGTCGGCCCGATGTCGCTGCAGGTGCCGAACGGCGTCGTCGATGTCCTTGTCGAAGACGAGATCGAAGGCATCGCCGTCGCGAAGAAGTACCTTTCCTACTTCCAGGGACCCGTCGCGAACTGGAAGGCGCTCGATCAGCGTCTGCTCCGCCACCTGATCCCGGAAAACCGCCTGCGCGTCTATGAGATACGCAAAGTCGTCGCTGGCATTTGCGACGAAGGTTCGGTGCTCGAGCTGCGGCCCGAGTTTGCGCCGGGCATGATCACTGCGCTGGTGCGCATTGAGGGCAAACCGTTCGGCCTCATCGCCAACAACCCGATGCATCTTGCCGGCGCGATCGACGGTCCCTGTGCCGATAAGGCCGCACGCTTCCTGCAGCTGTGCGACGCGTTCGGCCTGCCCATCGTCTCGCTCTGCGACACGCCCGGCTTTATGGTCGGCCCGGAGGCGGAGAAGACCTCGCTTGTGCGCCGCGTCAGCCGCATGTTCGTCACCGGCGGCAATCTCTCCGTGCCGATGTTCGTCGTCGTGCTGCGCAAGGGCTATGGCCTCGGTGCCCAGGCGATGGCGGGCGGCAGCTTCCATTCGCCGTTCTTCATCGTGTCGTGGCCAACCGGCGAGTTCGGCGGCATGGGCCTAGAGGGTGCGGTGCGTCTCGGCTACCGCAAGGAACTTGAGGCCGAACCGACCCCCGAAGCGAAAGACGCGCTGTTCCAGAAGATGGTGGCGCAGTCCTACGCCCGCGGCAAAGCGACGAACATGGCGGCGTATCTAGAGATCGACGATGTGATCGATCCTGCCGACACGCGGCGCTGGATCATGCGCGGCTACAACTCGATGCCACCGCGCACGGGCGAGCGGCGCCGGACCTACGTCGATACGTGGTGATCAACTGGCGGCGGCGATGGCATGGCGGCCGTGGCTGCCATGCCCGTTGCGCTGGTAGAGGCCCGGCTGCGTTTCGGCATAGGCGTCGCTGAACCCTCTGGTCGATTCCGTGTTGCCGAGCACGAGGTAGCCATCGCCCGGCAGCACGTTTGAAATGCGCTCCAGGATGTCGGTCTTGGTTGGGCCGTCGAAATACATCAGCACGTTGCGGCAGAACACGACGTCCACCTCGCCGATCCAGCCGTAGGAATCGAGCAGGTTGAACGCGCGAAAGTTCACCGCGCGGCGCAGGTTCTCGCTGATCCGCCAGCTCGATCCTTCCTGCACGAAATGGCCCACGATGCGCCGCACCGGCAGGCCGCGCTTGATCTCGAACTGCGCGTAGAGCCCTTCCTTCGCGCGCGCGATCGAGTCCGAATTGATGTCGGTGGCGAGGATCTCGATTTCCCAGCCGCGCTCGGCCAGCCGGTGATCGTCCAGGATCATCGCGAGAGAGTAGGGCTCCTGCCCCATCGACGAGGCGGCGCACCAGATGCGGAAGCGCTTGCTCGCCGCGCGCCGCTGCAACAGCGACGGCAGGATCACTTCTTCGAAATGCTCGAACGCTTCCGGATTGCGGAAGAAGAAGGACTCGCTGACCATCAGCGCCTCCGTCACCGCGCGCGCCAGCGGCTCGCGGCCATAGCGCAGCTCTTTCAGCAAGGCATCAGTGCTGCGAAAGCCGAAGCGGCGCGCCACCGGGATCAGGCGTGTGGCGATAAGTGGAATCTTGTTTTCCGTAAGCACGAGTCCCGACCGGCGGCGGACGAGATCGGCAAGGAAGGTGAAGTCGGACGCGTCCACGGGGGCCTCGTTACGCGAGCCTCCTTTTACAGGAGGCCGACCTCCATGAGTTTCGCCTGCAGCAATTCGCGGTCGAACGGCTTCATGATGTAGTCGTTGGCGCCGGAGCCGACAGCCTCGGTAATGTGCGAGATGTCGTTCTCGGTGGTGGAGAACAGGATCACCGGCCACATGCCGCCGCTCTGGTTGCGCAGCCGCTGCAGGAATTCGACGCAGCTCATCGACGGCAACGTGCAATCGAGCAGAATGAGGTCCGGCATCTTGTGCTGGCAGGCATCGAGCGCGCTGGATGCATCCGGCGCTTCTTCCGCTTGGAATTTCAGCTCTTCAAACAAACGGCAGGTGACCCTGCGGATCACGCGGCTGTCATCGACGACAAGAGCACTCTTCACGGGCCGGTCCTTCCGGAAATCTCAGGAAAGAGTAGGCCCGGGAAGGTAAATGCTTGCTGAAGAACTCAGCCGGCCGCTAACGCTACGCCGCCCTCGACCGCAGTCAGTGTAAGTCCGGCATTGAGGTCGC
>DATAHD010000286.1:0-2172 GCA_036263395.1 Rhizomicrobium sp.
AATCGCATCGATTCCAGCGTCGAACAGCGCCGCGGCATGCACCGCGACCTCATCGACAGTCCCGGCCAACGTCAGCGCATCTGGCACAGAGCGCAACGGCGCTGGTTAATCGCGGTCACCTCCAGATCCGCGGGAAAATACGTGATACACGAGACTGTCCCAGGTATTGTGGATCCCAATGAAGAGCAACAGCAGCGCGGCCGTAGCAACGCCGAACAAGGCCTCGCGGGTTTAGGAAGCACTGGCAAGAGCCGATACCGTGAGCATGACATAAGCTCCTAAGGGCTCGCCGAGAAATTACTGCGTCAGGGAGGTTGTTGGTTAGGCGAGATGGTATAGTTCCACTCGCCGTGGAAATTGTGACGCGCGATGTTGACCGCCTGCATCTCTCGTTCAGTGACCTTGAGGCCTTTGGGGTAGAGGTTTCTATCGATCTCGCAGCATACTTTGAGACCTGTTTCGGTGCTCGTCGAGCCGATGAGTTGAACGATGACCTGATGACTGACCAGCGGCTTGCCCCGCCAGTTCATGGTGATGAAGGCGAACAGGCGATGCTCGATCTTGTTCCATTTGCTGGTGCCAGGCGGCAGGTGGGTCACCGTTATTTTCAGGTCGGCCTCATTGGCGAAGCGCTGCAGTTCGCGCTTCCATAGCCTCACCTGCGGCCCGTTGCTGCCGCCGCAGTCCGCCGTGATGGTAAGACACTTGGCGTTCGGGTAGCGTGGCTTGCCGAGCTTCTGCCACCAACGTCGGATGCTTTCAACGGCGAATGCCCCGGTATCGGCATCGATGCCGACGCTGACCCAGCCAAGATTGGCAGCAATGTCGTAGACCCCGTATGGCGCGACTTTGCCCAACTCCGGTATCTTGAAGTCGTGCACCCGCACCGGTTCGGGATTGCCCTTCGGGCGTAGTTCGCGTCCGTTGTTCTTGAAGTCCCCAACGAGTTCCTTCTTCTTGGTGTCCACCGAGATCGCCGGCTCGCCAGCCGAGATTGCCGCCTTCACCACCGCATTGATGTGGGCGAACTGGGCATCGCGGTCGGGGTGGTTGGCCCCTTCTCGCGTCTTGCGATTGGCCTGACAACTGTAGTTCAGTTCCCGCAGCAGGTTCGCTACCACGCGTTGGCTTGCCTTGAAGCCTTGCGCGGCCAATGCCTTGACCAGGTGACGCAGACTGCGGCTCACCCAGCGTAGCGATGAGCACGGGTCACCGCGGATGGCGTCATCGATCAGCGCCTCAAGCGCCGCCGGCAAATTCGGCTGGTGCGCAACCGCGCTCTTACGTCCCCCACCGGGCCGGCGGATCCGGCCGGCAATCTCGCTCCTCGACGAGCGAAGCTCTCGGATGCCGCGATTGATCGTACTGCGGGCCAGCCCAGTCGCCTCGGCGGTCGCCGTGACACCACCATAGTGCCACCCCAGCGCTTCGTTGGCAGCGAACAAACGCCGGCCACGCTCATCAAGATGCACCGCTACGTGCTGCCAGCGCATCCGGATATCGTCGATGTCGATCACCCGCCCAGGATAGCTTTCCGTGCACGCGTCGCGCCTAGCGCATTCGCGATTCTATTCCTGCGTTCTTCGCTCGCGCTTGATTCGTTAGTTTCTCGGCAAGCCCTTAGATCGCAGAGGTACAGTATGGCTATATACGTCATTGTCCAGGACGGTGCCTTCTTCACCGTGAAGCTCGGCGACGATAGCGGGCCGACTATCGCGACATTTTCAAATAGGCTGGCGGCCGACGTGTTCATAGAAAAACAGCGGGGGAAGGAAGAGAGGGCCGCCAAGGCACCCCCCGATGCGGCTACGTAGCTACGGCGAACCAACTTTGTGTCGACACCGCTCGTTCGGTGCGCTGATTGTATGGACGCGCCGAGATATCAGGATCATCGCGCATCAACTCTGACGCTTGGCGAAGATCGGCGGCTTCGGCCTAACCGACCCTCCCGGCGACTTGCGATATTCCGCAACCTCCCAACAACGAGCCCTGGGAGAAGAGGTCCTTGAGCTTGTCGCTGCAGGTGGCCAGCGCCGTTCAATGCCTTCTTGCCCTGCTGTCACGGCTGAGACGGTGCCAGATTATGTTAGCATGTGGTGCAAAGAAGAGAGCGAACGGCTTGGTCGTCGTGTCGATCCGTAGCGTCAGCTAGGTAAGCTCGTCTGCGCTCTC
>DATAHD010000287.1:0-1719 GCA_036263395.1 Rhizomicrobium sp.
CAAGCGGGTCGCCGACATCACGGCTTCCGACGTCGTCATCAACATCGTCGAAATCCGCAAGCCGGAGCTCGACGCGACGCTGGTCGCCGAATCGATCGCCCAGCAGCTCGAGCGCCGCGTGGCGTTCCGCCGCGCGATGAAGCGCGCGGTGCAGTCGGCGATGCGCCTCGGCGCTGAAGGCATTCGTATCAACTGTTCGGGCCGTCTCGGCGGGGCTGAAATCGCGCGCATGGAGTGGTACCGCGAAGGCCGCGTGCCGTTACACACGCTGCGAGCCGATATCGATTACGGAGTGGCGACCGCGTTCACCACCTTCGGCACTTGCGGCGTCAAGGTCTGGATCTTCAAGGGCGAAATCCTGGAGCACGATCCGATGGCGCAGGACAAGAAGATGTCCGAGGGCGACACCGCGCGGCCACGCCGCGACGCCGCCTAAATCGATTTCAGAAGTTTGAGGGCGTAAGCCATGATGCAACCAAAGAAAACGAAGTTCCGGAAGGCGCACAAGGGCCGCATCCACGGCACCGCGACTTCAGGCGCGTCGTTGTCGTTCGGTCAGTTCGGCCTGAAAGCGATGGCGCCCGAGCGCATCACCGCGCGCCAGATCGAGGCGGCGCGGCGTGCATTGACCCGCCATATGAAGCGCGCAGGCCGGGTCTGGATTCGCATCTTCCCGGACGTGCCGGTCTCCAAGAAGCCGGCCGAAGTGCGAATGGGCTCGGGTAAAGGCACGCCGGAATTGTGGGTGGCGCGGGTGAAACCCGGCCGCGTGATTTTCGAAATCGACGGTGTAACGGTGCAGACGGCGAAAGAGGCGCTGTCGCTCGCCGCCGCCAAACTGCCGATCAAGACGCGCTTCGTGGCGCGCATTGCGGAATAGGGATGTGGTCATGGCAGAAATGAAAACCGCCGATATCCGCGCAATGAGCCCTGATCAGATGGACGATGCCGTCCTCAATCTGAAGAAGGAACGATTCAACCTGCGCTTCCAGCGCGCCACCGGGCAGCTGGAGAACACCTCGCGGCTGCGTGAAGCGCGCCGCGATATCGCCCGCATCAAGACCATCGCCGCGCAGCAGCGCGCGAAGAAGAAGTAAGGGGCTTAAAATGCCAAAACGTACGCTTCAGGGCGTGGTCGTCAGTGATAAGCAGGCCAAGACGGTCGTGGTGCGCGTCGATCGCCGCTTCACGCATCCGATCTACAAGAAGACGATTCGCCGCTCGAAAAATTACCACGCGCACGACGAGAACAACCAGTTCAAGCCGGGCGACATGGTGTGGATCGAAGAGAGCAAGCCGATCTCGAAATTGAAGCGTTGGACCGTGGTCCGAGGCGAACAGAAGAAAACCGCCTGAGGCCGTTCGGCAACGCCGAACGGACTTTCGGGATAATTAGGCGCAACTTTGCGCATCAGAAAGAGGACGAGGTGCATCAATGATTCAGATGCAGACCAACCTCGACGTGGCCGATAATTCAGGCGCACGCCGTGTCATGTGCATCAAGGTGCTTGGGGGCTCCAAGCGCCGCTATGCCACCGTGGGCGACGTAATCGTTGTGTCGATCAAGGAAGCTATTCCGCGCGGCAAGGTCAAAAAGGGCGACGTCATGAAGGCTGTCGTGGTGCGGGTCCGCAAGGACATCCGCCGCGCCGATGGCTCCGTCATCCGCTTCGACCGCAACGCCGCCGTGCTGATCAACAATCAGTCGGAGCCGGTCGG
>DATAHD010000288.1:0-12252 GCA_036263395.1 Rhizomicrobium sp.
TCCTCACGGAGTCGCTGAAGACGGACTACGGCTTCTACGTCAAATACCGCACCAAGCCGGGCGGCTGGATCGACACTATGAGCTGTCGTCACCTGACTTAAACTCCGCTTGTCATCCCGGCCGCAGTGAAGCGCAGCGCAACGGAGAGCCGGGACCTATTTATCCACGGTGATGGTCCACGCGGCAAAACCAACTTGCTGTCCCAATGGGTCCCGGCTCGCGCTGCGCTTCGCTCCGCTTGGCCGGGATGACAAGTTGAGTGTGTGGAGCGGAGTTACCGCGCAAACGGCTTGCTCAAAAACCGCGATCCTGCCTGGCCAAAGCGACGCTCCAGCTCCACCGCTTTCGTCAGCCCGATCCGCACACCCGTGACGGTTTCCACTTTCGGCCCGGCGACAAGGGAGAATGGCGGCTTGAACAGCGAAGCCCCGGTCATCGCGCCGGTCACCGCCAGCGCCTGACATAGTTTCCCCGGTCCCGAACACAGCGTACGGACGTCGTCCGTTCCCCGCCGCTTTTGCATCTTGCCGATACCGATCGTCGGCTCCAGCGCCCGGATCAACACCGCCGCGCCATGCCCGCAGGTGAAGTTCAAACACCAGTGGATGCCATAGATCTTATAGACATACGCAACGCCCGCCGGCCCAAACATTACCGCATTGCGCGGCGTCACCCGCTCGCCATAGGAGTGCGACGCCGCATCGCTCGGATCGTAACTCTCCGTCTCGACAATAATCCCGCCGACGCCGCCGACCGTCAGCGTCACGCCGATCAACGCCCGCGCCACCAGATCGACATCGCGTTCGAGGAATTTGGCTTTAAGCGCTTTCATCGGCCCCTTGGATGCCCAGGCACACCGGCGTAACCATCGCGGTTACATCGCTGTTTCTTGAGGGCATGATATCCTTGCCCATATTGAGGAGAGCAATATCCCCGGAGTCCGCAATGACCGCCACCACCGAGAAAACCACCGCCCGCCGCGTGCTGCGCAAATCGGCCGGAATGCCGACGCAGGATGGCGCCGGTGTGAAACTCACCCGCCTGGTCGGAACGCCCATGCTGCCCGATCTCGATCCGATCCTGATGCTCGACACGTTCCGCTCCGACAATCCGAACGACTATGTCGCCGGTTTTCCGGAGCATCCGCATCGCGGTTTCGAGACCGTCAGCTACATGATCAAGGGCTCGATCCAGCATCTCGACAATCACGGCGGCAAGGGCATCGTCACTGATGGCGGCGTGCAGTGGATGACCGCCGGCCGCGGCGTCGCGCATAGCGAGATGCCGGCACAGACCAACGGCCAGCTCTTCGGCTTCCAGCTTTGGCTCAATCTCCCGGCGAGCGAGAAGATGCGCGACCCGTGGTACGCCGACATTCCGGCCACCGCGATCCCGAACCTCGATCTCGGCAACGGCTCGTCCGCGAAACTCATCGCCGGTGAGTGGAACGGTACCAAAGGCGCCGGACCTGAGCGCACCATCGCGCCGTTCCTCGCCGATGTGAGCGTTGCCGCCAACAGCGCCGTCTCGGTGCCGGTGCCGCCGGGTCATGCCGGCTTCGTCTATGTGTTCGAGGGCACGCTGAACGTCGGCGCGATTCCGCTCGCGACCGGTGAACTCGGCATCCTGTCCGATGGCGCCGCACTCGACGTGACGGGCGCAGGCGATGGCGCCCGCTTCCTCATCATCGCCGGCAAGCCGATCAAGGAGCCGATCGCCAAATACGGTCCCTTCGTGATGAACACAGCAGATGAAATCCGCACCGCGATCCACGATTATCAGACGGGACGATTCTGACTTCCGGCTGAATGACCACCCATAGCGAAACCCGCGTCGTGCCATACCCGCCGGAGCTCATGTTCCAGGTGGTGGGGGACGTCGAGAAGTACCCGCAGTTCCTGCCCTGGTGCGTGGGGCTGCGGGTTCTCAAGCGCGATCACGTAAAGGGGCGCGAGGTTCTGCAGGCCGAGATGATCGTCGGCTACAAAGGCATCCGCGAGAAGTACACCAGCCGCGTGATCCTCGACTGCGAGGCGATGACGATCAGCGTCACGCAAACCGACGGCCCGTTTCGCGTTCTGGAAAACCACTGGAAGTTCGCAGCCGAAGACAACGGCACGAAAGTCGATGTCTCACTCGCCTACGAATTTCGCAGCCGCATGCTCAACATGGTCGCCGGCGTCGCCTTCGGCCGCGTCTACGAAAAGATGGCGGATGCGTTCGAGGGCCGGGCGAAGAAACTATTCGAGCAGGCGCAGCAATAGCTGCAGCGCCACTTCACACGTCTTCAGCCGAACTTCGGTGCGGCCGATGTCGCCGAAGCGGTTGACCTCGTGAATGATCGCGCGGTTCTCACGGCACGCCGCAACATGCACCAGTCCGATCGGCTTCATCGGTGTGCCGCCGCCCGGTCCCGCGATACCCGTCACGGCCACGGCAAGCTGCGCGTTAGAGTTCTCCACCGCACCTTCCGCCATCATCCGCGCCACCGCTTCCGACACTTCGCCGTTGTCGGCGATCAGATCGCCCGGCACGCCGAGAAGGTCCTGCTTGGCGCGGCCCGAATAGGTGATGAAGCCGCGGTCGAACACCGCCGATGAGCCCGGCACTTCGGTCAGCAATCCGGCGACCAATCCGCCGGTACAGCTTTCCGCCGTGGCGATCCGAAGTTTCTTTTCACGCGCATTGGCGACGACGACTTCCGCAAGGCGGAGGAGGGGAGATGAGAACATGAGTCAGATTAGCCCCGCGTTGTGAACCACCGCAACGATGATCCCGGCCATCGCGCCCGCAATCAGATCGTCCAACATGATGCCCAGCCCGCCGCGTTGCGCTTCGCCCCACGACACCGGCCAGATCTTGGAGATGTCGAACAACCGGAAGAGCGCGAATGCCAGCACATAAGAGATGATGCTCACCGGCCCGAACGCACACGCCAGCCACTGCCCGGCCACTTCATCGATCACGCATTCCGACGGGTCGTCATTGCCGGTGTCGCGCGCATACACCGCCGACGCCCAGACACCCGCGCCGAACATCACAAGTGCAAGAACAGCGAGTGCAATCGAGCCGAGATAGATCTGAACAACCCACGCAATCGGCAACGCCACCGCACTCGCCACCGTTCCTGGCGCAACCGGCGAGCGCCCGATGCCGAACGCGGTCGAGATCAGCGCCGCCGCATTCATGGCAGCCGCACCGTCGCCACCGCCTGCGCCGCGATCCCTTCACGCCGCCCGGTGAAGCCCATGCCCTCGGTGGTCGTCGCCTTCACACTCACGCGCGACACGTCGAGCTGTAAAATCTCCGCAACCCGTGCCCGCATGGCCTCGCGATGCGGTCCGATCTTCGGTGCCTCGCAGATCAGCGTCACATCGCAGTGCAGAACCGCACCACCGCGCTCGCCCACCAGCTTCGCGGCATGCGCCAGAAAGCGATCCGACGATGCCCCGCGCCACTGCGGATCGCTCGGCGGAAAATGCTGTCCGATGTCGCCCGCACTGATCGCGCCCAGAATCGCATCGGTCAGCGCATGCAGCCCCGCATCGGCATCGCTGTGTCCTTCGAGTCCGTGCGTGTGCGGCACCTTTACGCCGCACAGCCACACATGATCGCCTTCGGTGAAGCGATGCACGTCGAAACCTATGCCGGTGCGCGTTTCGCCCATCTGCGAGAGCAGCAACCGCTCCGCGGTCTGGAAATCGTCCGCCGTCGTGACCTTCATGTTGAAGTCTTCGCCCGCCACTGCCGCGATGCGCAAGCCCGCGGCCTCCGCCAATGCGATGTCGTCCGTCGCATCGCCGCCGGCATGCGCCCGGTGGATCTTCTGAATCATGTCGAAGCGAAAGCCTTGCGGCGTCTGCGCCCGGTAAACACCCTCGCGCGGCACCGTCCGCATCTTGCCGTTGGCCTCACGCAGTTTCAGCGTGTCGCCGACCGCCAGCAACGGCACCACCGCCTCCGCCCCGCCTTTCAGCGCCCCGATCACCCGCCCGATCAATCCGGCAGAGGTCAGCGGCCGCGCCGCATCGTGCACCAGCACGAAATCCGGTTTCCGGCTCGCCAGCGCCTCCAGCCCGTGCATCACGGAATGCTGCCGCGTATGCCCGCCCGCAAGGGTGGGGAGCAGGTTGAGCCCGGCCACCGCCGCCTCATAGTGAGACTGGTCCGCCGCCCCGATGACGACCTGCACTCCGGCCACATCCGGCCGCCGGCTGAAAAGCTCCACCGAGCGCCGCAGCATCGCTTGTCCCAGTAGTGGCCGGTATTGCTTGGGCAATCCGCCCCCGGCGCGTTCCCCGCGGCCCCCTGCAACCACCAATGCAAATATCCCGGGCAAATCGCGGCTCCTGTTCCGGCGCTCTTATGCCCCAAATGCCGCGACTTCCCTATGCACCCCGTCACACATGCTGCATTGCAGTAAATCCATCGCAAGGTTAGAATGATTATCGAATAAGCACAGTTGTTAGGTGCCTAATTGGTGGGCAGCAGTTTGGCCACGCAGGAAAATCTCTCGCCGACCGAGGTTTCCGCACAGATCGCGGCGACGTTGCCGATGCCCATCTTGACGGTGGCAGCGGACGAACGCGTCCTTTTCGCCAACCCGGCGGCGGAGCAATTCTTCGCCATGGGTGCCGGCCTCCTGCGCCGTCAGAAGATCAGCGACCTGATCCCGTTCGGCAGCCCGCTGCTGGCCCTCATTGCCCAAGCACAGGAGCGCACCGCTTCTGTAGGCGAGCGCGATGTCGATCTGACGACACCGCGCCACGGCGAACGCCTCGCCGATGTCGTCGTCACGCCGATGCCGGATCCCGAAGGCGCCGTCGTCATCTGGCTGCAGGAGAAGAGTCTCGCGCAACGCCTCGACCGCCAGCTGCAACATCGCGGCGCGGTGCGTTCGCTGCACGGCATGGCCGCGGTACTCGCGCATGAGATCAAGAATCCGCTCGCCGGTATTCGCGGCGCCGCGCAGCTGCTCGAAGACACGCTCGGCGAAAACGATCGCGGTCTGATGCAGCTCATCATCGCGGAAAGCGATCGCATCCGCGATCTGATCGACCGCATGGAGACGTTCGGCTCGACGCGCGCCATTCCGCGCGCGCCGGTGAACATCCACGAAGTGCTCGATCGCGTGCGCCGCGTTGCGGAGACGAGCTTCGCGATGCATGTGAAGTTCATCGAGAGTTTCGATCCGTCGCTCCCCTTCGTGCTCGGCGACCGCGATCAGCTCATCCAGGTTTTCATGAACCTCGTACGCAACGCGGCCGATGCTTCGCCGGAGCAAGGCGGCGAGATCACGCTGACGACCGGCTATCGCCCCGGCGTGCGCATGAGCGCGAACGGCACCGCGGGCCGCGTGAACCTGCCGCTCGAAGTCACCGTGCGGGACAACGGCAGCGGCGTGCCGGAAGACATCATGCCGTACATCTTCGATCCCTTCGTCACGACAAAGACACGTGGCAGTGGTCTTGGTCTCGCGCTCGTCGCGAAGATCGTCGGCGATCATGGCGGCGTGATCGAGTGTGAATCCGTGCCAAGGCGCACGGTGTTTCGCGTGCTATTACCCAAAGCCGGTGAAGCGGAGAGCCAATGATGCCGAGCGGAACCATTCTGATTTGCGACGACGACGCCGCCATTCGCACCGTGCTGAATCAGGCGCTGGGCCGCGCCGGATATGACGTGCGCACCACCGGCACCGCTGCCGGTTTGTGGCGCTGGGTGTCGTCGGGCGACGGCAATCTCGTCATCACCGATGTCGTGCTGCCGGATGAAAGCGGCTTCGACCTAATCCCACGCATCAAGAAGTCGCGTCCCGATCTGCCGATCGTGGTGATGAGCGCGCAGAACACCCTGCTCACCGCCATCACTGCGGCCGAACGCGGCGCGTTCGACTATCTGCCAAAGCCGTTCGACCTGAAAGAACTTACCAGTGTCGTGCAGCGGGCCCTTGCGAGCCCGGGCGGGAAGCGTGAGCAGCAGGTCGAGCATGGCGAGGATCGTCTCCCGCTCATCGGCCGCTCCTCGGCGATGCAGGAGATCTACCGCGTTATCGCACGTCTCACGCAAACCGATCTCACCGTAATGATCATGGGTGAGAGCGGCACGGGCAAAGAACTCGTTGCCCGCGCATTGCACGATTACGGCAAGCGCCGTCACGGCTCGTTCGTCGCGGTGAACATGGCCGCAATTCCGAAAGAACTCGTTGAAGCGGAATTGTTCGGTCATGAGCGCGGCGCTTTCACCGGCGCGACCAATCGCGGGGTAGGGCGCTTCGAACAGGCGGAAGGCGGCACGCTCTTCCTCGACGAGATCGGCGACATGCCGCTCGAAGCCCAGACGCGCTTGCTGCGCGTGCTGCAGCAGGGCGAGTACACCACCGTCGGCGGCCGCGTCGCGATCAAGACCGACGTCCGCATCATCGCCGCGACCAACCGCGATCTGCGCCAGTTGATCCAGCAGGGCCTCTTCCGAGAGGACCTCTACTACCGCCTCAACGTCGTGCCGCTGCGCCTGCCGCCGCTGCGCGAACGCATGGAGGACATTCCCGATCTCGTCCGCCACTTCCTGCGCAAGGCACAGGACGAGGGCCTGCCGCCCAAGCACCTCGACCAGGACGCGCTCGACATCCTCAAGAGCTACCGCTGGCCGGGCAACGTCCGCGAACTCGAGAACCTGATTCGCCGTCTGGCGGTCCTCCACGCCGGCGACACCATCCCGGCGAGCGCCATCGCGGAGGAGTTGAAAGAGCCGCTCCCGATGTCGGAGCCGAACGCCAATCCGGAGAACGACACCCTCAGCGGCATCGTCGAACGCCACCTGACCGCCTACTTCCTCAGCCACGGCGACAAGCTTCCGCCGCCGGGTCTCTACGACCGGATTCTCCAGGAAATCGAGCGTCCGCTGATCTCGATCTGCCTCGGCGCCACCCGCGGCAACCAGATCCGCGCCGCCCACCTGCTCGGCCTCAACCGCAACACCCTTCGCAAGAAGATTCGTGATTTGGGACTTGAGGTTATCCGGGGAATCCGGGCCGACTGACCGGCATTAAGCCTGTTACCATTTCTGCTGCGCTGCATTCTTGCAACACGCTGTGTCTTCTGTACACTCGCGGCGCTTTTGCAAGGCTTTGCTTGGGGTTACGGGCAAATGGTGGAGCCTCGCACTGGGTGACAAGACCGGCAGCTGATCCGGCCAACCGCAGAGCGTGAATGGCATTATCTGGGACCATCGAGCCGCCTGTTAGGCAGGGCTTCTTCGGCTTTGTGCGCTCCGCATCCTGGCCCTCCCGGCTGGCGATCGGTGTGTTGTTGCTCGCTATCGCTTCGGGCGCACTGACCTACGCCACCATCACCGGCTTCGCCCCCTACAACGCGACACCCTCGCGCCTCATCTGGTTGCTGCTCATCAACCTTGCGCTTGTGCTTGCACTCGGCGCACTGATCGCCTGGCGCCTCGTCCGGCTGTGGTCGGAGCGGCGCTCCGGCATGGCCGGCGCGCGGCTGCACACCCGCCTCGTCGCGATGTTCAGCACCATCGCCGTCATCCCGACGATCTTCGTCGCGATCTTTGCCGCCGTGACCCTGAATCTGGGTCTGCAGGCGTGGTTCTCCAACAACGTGAAGGAAGCGCTGGGCAACGCGGTCAACGTGGCCGAGCGCTACGAAAGCGAGCACGAGAAGCTCATCACTGCCGATGCCTATCAGATCGCCTACGGCATCGAGGGCGATCCACAGCTGGTCGATGAGCAGGGCAAGCTCCGCTACGCCTACCTCTTCACGGTGCTGGCGAACATCACCAAGGACCGCGGCCTACAGGCGTCCTACATCTACGACTCGCAGGGCAATGTCCTCGGCAGCACGAAGCAGCGCATCCTTCCGGAGCAAAAGCCGCCGGCGCTCGCCAACTTCGCAGAAGCGGCCAAGAACAAGATCGTCATCGACGGCAACGCCAAGATCGGCGTGGTGCGCGCGCTGATCCGTCTGCAGCGCTTCAAGGACGCCTACCTGATGGTCGTCCGCGCCATCGACCCGACCGTGTTCGGTTACTACCAACGCACCGTCAACGCGGTGTCGGAATACAACGCCCTCTACTCATCGCTGTCACAGGTGCAGCTTGTCTTCGCGTTGCTGTACGCGATGGTCTCCGGCGTCGTGCTGCTCGCCGCCATCTGGCTCGGCCTCTGGGCCGCCAACCGTCTTGTCCAGCCGATCTCGCACCTCATCTCCGCCGCCGAGCGAGTCACGGAGGGCGATCTGAAAGCGCAGGTCGTGGTCGGCCGCGGCGATGACGAGCTCGGCATCCTCAGCACCACCTTCAACCGCATGACCTCGCAGCTCGATGCCCAGCGCACCGCGCTGATCGAGGCCAACCGCACCATGGACGAACGCCGCCGCTTCACCGAAGCGGTGCTCGCGGGTGTCAGCGCCGGCGTGATCGGCATCGATAGCGACGGCACCGTCAGCATCGTGAACCGCATGGCAGCGCGTCTGCTTGGCGCAGCGCCGGAAGATCTTGTCGGCCAGCACTATTCTGCCGTCGTGCCCGAACTCGCCGACCTTATCGGCCGCGCGATGCACGAACCGGTCGGCCGCGCCTCGGGCGAAGCCAGCGTCAAGCGCGGCAAGACCCGCCTGCTCAGCGTCCAGGTGTCGAGCGAGCCCGGTCCTGAAGACAGCGGTTACGTCGCGACCTTCGACGACATCACCGACCTCGTCTCCGCCCAGCGCACCGCCGCCTGGGCCGACGTCGCGCGCCGCATCGCGCACGAGATCAAGAACCCGCTGACCCCGATCCAGCTTTCCGCCGAGCGCCTCAAGCGCAAATACGGCAAGGAAGTCACCACCGATCCGGAGGTGTTCAGCCAGTGCACCGACACCATCATCCGGCAGGTTGGCGACATCGGCCGCATGGTCGACGAGTTCTCTTCCTTCGCGCGCATGCCGCAGCCGACGATGCGCCGCGAGAATGCGCAGGAGCTAGCGATCCAGGCCGTGTTCCTGCAACGCGAGGGCAATGCCGACATCACCTATGAGAGCCATCTGCCGAAAGACCCAATTTGGTTCGAGGTCGACGGCCGTCTCGTCTCACAGGCGCTCACCAACGTCCTCAAGAACGCCGGCGAAGCCATCGCTTCACGCCGCGCCAAAGGCGACGACGCACCGGGCCGCATCGCGCTTCGCCTGGTGCAGGAAGATGACCGCGCGCTGTTCAAAGTCACCGACAACGGCATCGGCCTGCCGCATGAAGAGCGTCATCGCCTCACCGAGCCTTATGTCACCACGCGCGCCAAAGGCACCGGCCTTGGCCTCGCGATCGTCAAGAAAATTGCCGAAGACCACGGCGGCGAACTCACGCTCGCCGACGCGGTCGAGTGGGAGCAGGGGGCCGAAGTCACCCTCGCATTCCCGCTCAAACAAAAGAGTACGCGTGAAAAGGGAGTAAGTGATGAGCAAGAACGGATCGCTGATCGCGCCTGAAATCCTCATCGTCGACGACGAGGAAGACATCCGCGACCTGATCGCCGGCATCCTGAAGGATGAAGGCTTCGAGACACGCGTCGCCTCCGACAGCGACAGCGCGCTCGCCGCCCTCCGCACGCGCCGGCCGCAGCTTCTCGTGCTCGATATCTGGCTGCAGGGCAGCAAGATGGACGGCATCCAGGTGCTCGAAACCGTCAAGCGTGAACAGCCCGATCTGCCGGTCGTGATGATCAGCGGCCACGGCACGATCGAAACCGCCGTCTCGTCGATCAAGAAAGGCGCCTACGACTTCATCGAGAAGCCGTTCAAGGCCGATCGCCTCATCCACGTCGTCGGTCGTGCGCTTGAAGCTGCGCGCCTCAAGCGCGAGGTCGCCGAGCTGAAGCTCAAAGCCGGCGACGACACCGATCTGACCGGAATCTCCTCCGCCGTCTCGCAGCTGCGCCAGATGATCGACCGCGTCTCGCCGACAGGCAGCCGCGTGATGATCACCGGTCCATCGGGCTCGGGCAAAGAGGTCGTCGCGCGCCTCATCCACTCGCGCTCGCGCCGCGCCGGAAATGCGTTCGTTGCGATCAACTGCGCCAACATGAGTCCGGCGCACATCGAGGAAGCGTTGTTCGGTGTCGAAGCGACCGACCACGCGCCGCGCCGCACCGGCCTGTTCGAACTCGCACATAACGGCACACTGTTCCTCGATGAAGTCGCGGACATGCCGCTCGAAACGCAGGCCAAGATTCTGCGCGTGCTTGTCGAGCAGACCTTCACCCGTGTCGGCGGTACCACGCGCGTGCAGGTCGATGCTCGCGTAATTTCGTCTACGACGGCCGACCTGCGTCTCGAAATCCAGAACGGCCGCTTCCGCGAGGATCTCTACCATCGCCTCAACGTCGTGCCGGTGCGCGTGCCGTCGCTATCCGAACGCCGTGACGACATCCCGGCGCTGGTCGCGCACTTCATGAAGCACCTCTCCGTGACGAGCGGCCTTCCGACGCGCGAGATTGGCGAAGACGCGATGGCCGTTCTGCAGGCCCACTCCTGGCCGGGCAACGTCCGCCAGCTCCGCAACATCGTCGAGCGCCTGTTGATCCTCGCGACCGACGACGCCGCGCAAGCGGTCAGCGCCGACCTGCTGCCCGCCGATCTCGGCACCGGCGGCGCGCTCGGTGGCGGCCGCGGCGGCGACATCGTGATCTCGCTCCCGCTCCGCGAAGCGCGCGAAATCTTCGAACGCGACTACCTCGTAGCCCAGATCAACCGCTTCGGCGGCAACATCTCCCGCACCGCCGCCTTCATCGGCATGGAGCGTTCGGCCCTCCACCGCAAACTGAAGTCTCTCGGCGTCGGCCCGACGGGCCGCGAGGCGCAGTTCAACTGACGCATCGGATGATTGGGTATTCGCATCTGTCCATTTGCAGAATGCCCGATCCCTGCTAGCTCACGTCCATGACCGACCACTGGACCTCCCGCGAACCCGCCGGCCGCATTGCTTACGTCAACGGCCGCTATCTCCCGCACGGGCAGGCCGGTGTGCATGTCGAGGATCGCGGGCTGCAGCTGGGCGACTCCATCTACGAGGTCGTCGGCGTGCAGGACGGACACTTCTTCGATGAGGAAGAACACCTCGACCGTCTCGAGCGTTCGCTGCGCGAGATCGGCATGGCGATGCCGATGGGCCGCGCCGCGATCAAGCTCGTGACTCGCGAACTCGCCCGCCGCAACGATCTCAAGAACGGCTTCATCTACATGCAGGTGACGCGCGGCGCCGTTCGCCGCGACCATCCCATACCGGCAAAAGTGCCACGCCCCACGCTCATCATGACCGCCCGCGCGCGCAGCCCGCAGAGCGTCCGCAAGATGCTCGACGACGGCATCAAGGTCGCGACCCAGCCGGACCAGCGCTGGGGCCGCTGCGATATCAAGACGACCCAGCTGCTCGCCAACGCGCTCGCCAAGACCGAGGCGCGTAAGACCGGGTCCTATGAGGCATGGCTGGTCGATGCGGCAGGCAACATTACCGAAGGCGCCTCGACAACCGCCTGGATCGTTGACGCCAAAGGCCAATTGCGCACGCGGGAACTTTCTCACGCCATCCTGCCGGGCGTGACCCGCCGGGTGATCCTGGAGGTCGCCGCCGAGGCTCAACTTCCGGTGGTCCAGATGATGTTCAGCGTAAACGATGCCCTTGCCGCAAAGGAGGCCTTCATCTCCTCGGCCAGCGGTTCTGCGGTCCCCGTTACAACCATAAATGGCCAGCCCGTCGGCGACGGACGGCCCGGACCGGTCACGCGACGGATTCAAGAACTATATGCGGCGCATGCGACACAGAAGGCACACTAGGCCTTTCGCAAACGCAACAAATCGCACTATGCTTGTGCAGTGCTTCGCAAATTAAGGGGCGCGCAGCACAACACGGGTGATTTTCCCAATGAGCGAAAAACAACAAAATCTGCAGGACACATTCCTCAACGCCGTTCGTAAGAGCAAATCGTCGGTCACGATCTTCCTCGTGAACGGCGTGAAGCTTCAGGGAAATATTACGTGGTTCGACAACTTCTGCGTTCTGCTGCGCCGGGACGGCCAGGCACAACTCGTTTACAAGCACGCGATCTCGACCGTGATGCCGATGGGTCCGATCCAGTTGATGGAGCAGGAAGTCGCTCACATGCCGGAGCACGCGTAAACACCAAGACGACATACGGCTACGAAGACGGTAAGCCGCGCAACGCGTTCGTCGTGCACGTCGAACCGAAAAGCCGCGCGCGCGGCGCCA
>DATAHD010000289.1:0-8457 GCA_036263395.1 Rhizomicrobium sp.
ACGTTCTGGATCGAGATCGCACCGGCATGGACGTGCAGCGGCTTGGCATCGTCGCGGTCCACAATCTCATGCGGGCGGCTAACCAGATCGAGCGCTTCGGCGAGCGTGCCGAGCTGTTCGAAGTAATCGAGCAGGCGGAACGACAGATCGCGCACGCCGCTGGCGATCTGGTTCGACAGCAGGAAGATCATCGTGAAGGCGCCGGCGGTGATGGCGCCGCTGTACCAGTCGCGCGCGGTGATGGTGACGAGCACGATCATCAGCACCAGCGTCGCCAGATGCATGAAGATGCGCATCAGCGTGAGGAAGCCGCGCAGGCGGCGCGAGGCCATCATCTCATCTTCCAAGAAGAACGAGACGAGTTTGCGCTCGTACACCGCCTTGGCGAAAGCGCGGATCAGATCGGCATTGGCGATGGCGTCGATCAGGCGGCCGGTGGAAGAGGACACCTCATCCGACAGCGCCTTCGACAACTGCACGCAGCGGCGCGTCAGCGAGAGCACGACACCGATATAGAAGATCGTCCAGATCAGCAGGATGATCGCGTAGTCGGGGCGCGTGTTCGCCATGATCGAACCGCCGATCAGGATCGACCCTGTCACGCGCACCATGTCGAAGCACACGATGCCGACGATGCCGATGGTCGCCTGCCCTGCCTGTTTCACCTTCTGGCCGAGCTTGCCGGCGAAGTTGTCCTGGAAGTAGCGCGGGCTGTGACCCAGCATGTAGGTGAAGAGATACTTCTGCGCGAGGCCGCGCATACGCGGCGAGGTGCCGATGTCGATCACCTCATAACCGCGATAGGCCATGCCGCCGGCGAGCCAGATGCCGCCGAGCAGCGCGAGCCACGGGATCACCGCATCGAACCCTGCCTTCGCACTCTTCGCCTCGATCACGCCGTTGACCAGATGCGAGAAGCCGAGCGGGCCGAACGCATCGATGGTGGCGGCGAAGATCGCGATCGCCGCCATCGTCGCGATGCGCGCCTTGAAGTGCGTTCGGATGAGGAAGGTGATGAAGGCGAACGGCGTGCGCGGCACGCTCTTCATCTGAACGGCTTCGACGAACGGTTCTGGAAGATTCAGAACATCGTCGGCGGATATCTCACGCGTCACGGCACCCTGCCAGTCCTTCGACGGACGGCCGGACGGGTGCAATCACCACGCTGGGCCGCTGTTTCGAAGGGGGCGGGAGGATACGGCTACGCCGTGCGTTGTGAAGGGGGTAAGCCGGAAAACTTAAGGGTGTTGCGCAAACGACCTATCGGTTTGTTGCGCGGCGCTGCGAAACAAAGTGGGGGCGTCGTTGGCAGACTTCCCCCCTCCGGCCTCGCTGCGCTTGGCCACCTCCCCCGCAGGCGGGGGAGGATAGGAAGCCGCTTAGGCCTGGGCGGCTTCGCGCTCGACGCGCTCGGCGATACGGGCGGATTTGCCCTGACGGCCGCGCAGGTAATAGAGCTTCGCGCGGCGGACCTTGCCCTTGCGCACGACGGTGACGCTGTCGACCAGCGGCGAGTAGACCGGGAACACGCGCTCCACGCCTTCGCCATAGCTGAGCTTGCGGACGGTGAAGCTCTCGTTCAGGCCCTGACCCTGACGGGCGATGCAGACGCCTTCGAACGCCTGGAGACGCTCGCGCGTCTTGTTCTGCTTGGCCTTCTCGTCATAGCTGACTTCGACGACCTTCACGTTGACCTTCAGCGTGTCGCCGGGGCGGAATTCCGGATGGGCGCGATCGCCGCGGAGCGCTTGCATCTGCTCGGTTTCGAGCTGCTTGATCAGGTTCATTGGGAAAGCTCCGGCGGCGAAATTCGTGTTCTTCTTGGTCCGGCGGGCCTGGTGAGGCGCGCGCAAGAGCGGGGCGTATAGCCTAGCGCCCCGCCACATTCAACTGCCTGTCACTTAAGCTTTTTGGCCTCGTAGGCGGTCCAGAGGTCGGGACGCCGCGTGCGGGTCACCGCTTCGGCCTGGGCGCGCCGCCACTTGGCGATTTCCTTGTGATTTCCGCCAGTTAGCACGTCCGGGATGGCACGGCCGTCGAATTCCTGGGGCCGGGTGTACTGGGGGTATTCGAGGAGGCCGTTCTCGAAGGACTCCTCCTGCGGGCTGGCGTCGGCGCCCAGGACCCCCGGGATGAGGCGGACGGTCGCCTCGATCAGGGCCATGGCCGCGAGTTCCCCGCCTGCCAGGACGAAGTCGCCGAGGGAGATTTCCTCCAGTTCGTTCACGTCGATGGCGCGCTGGTCGAGGCCCTCGAACCGGCCACACAGGAGGATGGCGCCGGGGGCGTCGCGGAGGGCGCGGACCTTCGCCTGGGTCAGCGGGGCGCCGCGGGGAGAAAGGTAGATCGCGGGTGCGGTGGGGTTGGCGTCGCGCGCGGCGGCGATGGCGGCGCTGGCGACATCGGCCCGCATCACCATGCCGGGGCCGCCGCCGGACGGCGTGTCGTCCACGACGCGATGCTTGCCGAGGCCGTGCTCGCGGATGTCGCGGACGTCGAGCGACCACAACTCCTGCTTCAGCGCCTTGCCGAGCAGCGAAATGCCGAGCGGCCCGGGAAACATCTCCGGAAAGAGTGTGAGAACGGTGGCGCGCCAGGTCATAAGCTCACCCTAATATCCAACACAACGCATCACGAGTTTGAATCTAGCCCAACTTCGGCCATTGCTGACGATGAGCAGCAATTGCGGATGTGATGAACTCCGAGAATGAAGGCCAAGCCTGCTGGGCTGCGTCCCATCCTTCAACAAACTGGAATACCGGTGGGTCGTCAGAGATGGGCACGAAATAGTTCAACTCATACCCTTGATGCATGCAGAAGATGACCGCGTCTATAGGCAGTACATCTTCTTTTGAGTTTTCCTGGAGAAGCTCGTGAGCCCAACTGCGTAAGGCGAGGACTCCGGGGAAGAATATATCTGTACCGGCAAAGAGCTTTCCCGCTCCCCTTCCCGCTATCGCCAAGAAATCTCGATACTCCCGGGGGAGCGCAGATCCAAACTCTTTCTCAACAGCGAGAATCTGACTTTCAGAGCAGCCGACGAGCGTGCGGCGAGGAAGTGCACCCTCCGCAACAAGGACCGAGAAGGCTTGTTCCACCTTACCCATTGCCGCTCTCACAGCTCCATCTTGAACCCCTCGTGGCTCATTTTGAAGCCGAGGCGTTCGTAGAAGTGGTGGGCGCGGGTGCGGGATTTGTCGGAGGTGAGTTGTACCAAGGCGCAGCTGCGCTGCTTCGCCATCGCGACGGCGTGTTTCATCATCGCTTCGCCGATGCCCTGGCCGCGGGCATCTTTGTGGGTGCGGACGCCTTCGATCAGCGCGCGCGTGGCGCCGCGGCGCGAGAGGCCGGTGATGTAGGTGATCTGGAAGCAGCCGAGGATTTTGCCGTCTTGCTCCGCCACCATGATGGCGTTGCGGACGTCGCCTTCGATCTGGGCGAAAATTAGCGAATAGTGGTCGAGATCGTCCGGATTTTCGCGGCCGCGGCCGAGTTCGTCGTCGGCGAGCATCGCAACGATGGCGGCGAGGTCTTTGTGGCGGGCTTCGCGGATGATGAGTTCAGCGCTCATGACTCCCCCCTCCGTCACGCGCGCTACGCTTGCGTGACACCTCCCCCGCTGCGCAGGGGGGACTCACTCAACGCCATGCTGGCGTTCGGCTTCGTCGTCTTGTGGGACGGCGACCGTCATGCGGCGGTTCTTGACGTCCACCACCGGCACGGTTTCGCGCGTGAAGGCGAGAAGGAGATCGTTGCCGTCCGGAATCGCGATTTCGAGAACGTCGCCGGCGCCGTAGTTGTGGATCGCCTTCACCGTGCCGATGAGGCGGTCTTCGACGTCATAGGCTTCGAGGCCGATGAGGTCGGCGTGATAGAACTCTTCCTCATCGACCGCGGGCAGTGCGCCGCGCGGGACGAAGAGTTCGGTGCCTTTGAGCGCCTCGGCGGCGTTGCGATCCGACACGCCTTTCAGCGCGAGGATCGCTTCGCTCTCTTTCACCGGGCGCGACGATGCGACCGCGAATTTGCGGCCGTCTTTGGTATGCAGATCGCCGTAGCGCGTCAGGGCCGCGGGGGTTTCGGTGAAGGTTTTCACCCGCACCTCTCCCTTCAAGCCCTGCGCGCCGATGACGACGCCGAGAAGAATGTCATTCGCAGTCACGGTTTGAAACGAAGCTTGTGATCTCGGCTTCGCTCTCGCTTGTAGTCGTAGTCCGGATTCCAGTCGAATTTTCCGACCAAATCTAGAATACCTTTTTGCTGGTGACGGGCGACAAACTCTTCGAGCGCTTTGGCAATAACCGCCTTCTTGGTGCGTTCGCCGCTGACCTTCAAAGCCTTGTCGATCAGCTTGGGATCGATACCTAGATATGAAGGCATCCTGGCACCGTCCCTGCTGATCGTGCGCGGAAAGACCCGGCCATTAGGCCGCGGCTTCTTCCTTCGGCGCGTTGGCGGCGGCGCGTTCCTGCGCCTTCTTCTTCGGCTTCGCCTTGTCCGGATTGTTCTTGGTCAGCGGCTTCACGAGGCCGGCGTTCGACAGGAAGCGGTGGACGCGGTCGGTCGCGGTGGCGCCCTTCTTGATCCAGTCCTTGGCAGCATCGAGGTCGAGCTTCAGGCGATCGGCGTGATCGTTCGGCAGCAGCGGGTTATAGAAGCCGATCTTCTGGATGAAGCGGCCGTCGCGCGGATCGCGGCTGTCGGCGATGACAATGTTGAAGTGCGGGCGCTTCTTCGTGCCGCCACGCGCCAGTCGGATTTTGAGAGCCATATCAGTACTTCCTTCTTCACTCGTTCGTTTGAAACTTGGTCAACACTTGCCCCCTCCGTCGTCGCTTCGCGCCGACACCTCCCCCGCTTCGCAGGGGAGGACCGAGGGGGAGATTTCGCTATCTCCGCCCCGGGAAAATCCCCGGTGGGAGTTTGGGCATGCCGCCGCCCATCAGTTGGGAGAGACCGCCGGGCATCTTGCCGCCCATCTTTCCCATCTTCTTCATCATGTCCGCCATCTGGCGGTGCATCTTGAGGAGCTTGTTCACTTCGCTGACCTCGACACCCGCACCGGCGGCGATGCGCTTGCGGCGCGAGCCGTTGATGAGGTCGGGCTTGGCACGCTCCTGCTTCGTCATCGACTGGATGACGGCTTCCTGGCGCGTGAGCAGCTTGTCGTCGAGGCCGGCACCCGCGAGCTGGTCTTTCACTTTCGCAACGCCGGGCAGCATCGAGAGCACGCCCTGCATGCCGCCGAGCTTCTTCATCTGGCCCAGCTGTTCGGCGAGATCGTTCATGTCGAACTCGCCCTTCTTCATCTTCTTGGCGAGAGCTTCGGCCTTTTCCTTGTCGACCGTCTCCGCCGCTTTCTCGACGAGCGAAACGACGTCGCCCATGTCGAGGATGCGTCCGGCAACGCGTGCCGGATGGAAGGCTTCGAGGCCGTCGAGCTTTTCGCCCGTGCCGAGGAACTTGATCGGCGCGCCGGTGACGGTGCGCATCGAGAGCGCAGCGCCGCCGCGGCTATCGCCGTCGGTACGCGTGAGGATGATGCCGCTGATGCCGACGCGTTCGTTGAACGACTTGGCGATGTTCACCGCGTCCTGACCGGTGAGGCTGTCAGCGACGAGCAGTGTCTCGTGCGGCTTCACCGCGTCGCGTACCTGTGCGACCTCGGTCATCAGCGCGTCGTCGACATGCTGACGGCCGGCGGTGTCGAGGATGAGGACGTCGTAGCCGCCGACGCGGGCGCTCGCCATCGCGCGCTTGGCAATTTCGAGCGGGCCTTGTCCGGCAACGATGGGGAGTGTGGCGACGTTCGCCTGCTCACCGAGAATCTTCAGCTGCTCCATGGCCGCGGGGCGCGTGACGTCGAGCGACGCCATGAGCACGCGCTTCTTCTCGCGGCCCTGAAGCATGAGGCCAAGCTTGGCGGAGGTGGTGGTCTTACCGGAGCCCTGCAGACCGACCATCAGCACCGGTGCGGGCGGCGAGCCGATAGAGAGCGCGGCGTTCTCTTCGCCGAGCAGCTCGACCAACGTGTCGTGCACGATCTTGACGACCTGCTGACCCGGCGTGACGGAGCGGATGACGTCGGCGCCGATCGCCTTGGGGCGGACCTTGGCAATGAAGTCATTGACGACCGGAAGTGCGACGTCTGCGTCTACGAGGGCGGTGCGGATTTCCCGCATCGCCTCATCGACATCGCCTTCGGTGAGCGCGCCGCGGCCGCGAAGCCGGTCGAACACATTACCAAGGCGGGACTGCAAACTTTCGAACATGCGTTTCCGTTCAATGCGTTACACAAAGCCCTATCGCCCCAGGGGGCGCCACGCGCTGCCTGAGGTCGATCCCTGGCCGGGCCAGGGACCGGAAAGTCTTTAGGGCTTTCCGGATGGGGCGGGGATTTAGTGCGGGGTGCCTGTGGTGTCAACCTTTACCGGTTCCGGCGGCGGAGGCGGGGGTACTTCGCCATTACAATCGCTCTGGGTAATACGGCCCTCAGCAACGTCGTATTCGATGACGACCTGTATGCATCCGCCGTCCCCTATGACCGGTACATCTTGCTCCCCAACAATAAATATACCGGGTTTGAATGGATGACCGCGGGTCGATCCGATCTGAGGCGATAGAAAGAAACCCTCCACGACGCGGCGTTTGTTAAAGGCCGTACCAAAATAGTAGCGGGCGTAGTCCGACAGAGAGCCGAACTCTTTTGGCAGCTCGTGTTTCAAAGCCTGGGCATCGATTGATGCGACAAGGTTTGCATCCGGTCTCCATTCATCCGGGTCAACGTAGTGGCCCGCGGAAGAGTAGGCGCTGAGCAGCGCGACAAAACCACCAATCAGACAAACCAGACGGAGCATCGACGTCCCATTCGAATTGCATCCATACTACATCGCGATAGCCATCTTGCGGAGGATTCATGCCTGTTCGGGGCAGCTGTCTCTGCGGTGCCGTCCGCTTCGAGGTGGATGAGCCGTTCGATCACTTTCTGCATTGCCACTGTTCACGCTGCCGCAAGACGCGAGGCGCGGCGCATGCCACGAA
Organism: Rhizomicrobium sp.; assembly: GCA_036263395.1. Lineage (GTDB taxonomy): Bacteria > Pseudomonadota > Alphaproteobacteria > Micropepsales > Micropepsaceae > Rhizomicrobium. The sequence continues at coordinate 7,042 of DATAHD010000289.1, forward strand.
CGCGGTGGTGAAGCCGGACACGTTTCGCTGGCTTGCGGGCGAAGACAATGTGCAGCGCTACGACCTGCCGACGGCGCGGAGTTTTGCGCATGCGTTCTGCAAGACGTGCGGCTCGACCGCGCCGCATCTGACGCGCAGCAAGACACGCATGATTGTGCCGGCGGGCTCGCTGGACGATGCACCGGCGACGAAGCCGAGCGTACATGCGTATTGGGCGGATCGCGCGGCGTGGTTCGAAATCGATCCGGCTTTACCGAAGATGGATGAAGCGGCGTTTTAACTAGACTCGCATCCCGAGAGGTTTCATTCCCATACGTCCGGTCTCGTGCAAGCTTCTGTTCGAGCGATCGGCAAAGATGCTACCGCTGCACCTGTCGTAGTGTCTGTTACAGACATCGCACACAGGCCGTCTATCGAACTATCTTGCTTGATATCGTAGGAATGACCTTCCTGCGCCAAGAACCGAAATTTCCGTTTGCAGGTGGCGGTCTTCATCCCTGTAAAGGGGTATGGCGCTGCAGTCCCGACTGAAATCGATGAGTAAGCAAAAATCACTGCTGGATGGGACGCTATGATCCGCACCGTTTTTGCATCGCCACCGATCAGCGGGCCGAAAACAGCAACCATCTTTGCCTCGGTACAGTCATCGTGCTCAGAAATTCCATAAGTCTGCATTCCACCTTCAGGAAAATGGACGTCGTAGCCTTTTCGGAATGTTGCAACTGCCTGACTGCCGCCTTGCTCTGGCTCGTTGTACCGGCTGACACAGCCGATCATTGCGAGAGTTAGCAAGAGAAGGCCACCGTACTTCAATCCTCGCATCATTCCCCCAAATACTTCCTCACTCACGATCGGCGAGTATTTTTAGATATCACAAGCAGAAGTAATGGCAACTCTTGACCCTGTGCGGTGCCGCCTTTGGTGGACGTTTCACGTCACCAAAATTCAAAAGATGGCATCTCCGGCGAGTGCGCGTGCGACAGCGCACACGTAAGAGCCCCAGGATGAGCCACTTGCTATGCTGGTGAGCGGTTACCGTCTCTGATCCGGCAATAGCGAGCAGACGGGTTATCCTGGGTCCCCTTCCCTCCCGGCGCTACACACCAGTCGCCGGGGATGACAGGTATGGGTGGGAGAGACTTCCCCTCACCTGCTTCGCTTCGCGAAGCTGTCCTCTCCCGTAAACGGGAGAGGTTATTTGAGGCCGAGTTCTCTACCCAGATACGTGTAGCTCAAGGCCCACATCTCGGCTTGGGCGGCGTTGGTGGAGCCGGGGCCGTGGCCGCCTTCGGCGCTCTCGTTGAAGAGGACGTCGTGGCCCTGGTCTTCCATCTTGTGCGCCATCATTCTCGCCCAGATAGGCGTGACGCGGTCGTCGGTGGTTTCGGTGATGAAGAGGATCGACGGGAGTTTCAT
>DATAHD010000290.1:0-1738 GCA_036263395.1 Rhizomicrobium sp.
TCAGGTCCACCGCGAACCCCGGTGCCGCCAGGATGGCAAGGGCCTCATCGCCCGTCGCCGCTTCCAGCACCTTGAAGCCGTTATCCTGCAGATAGTCGGACAAGGTCAGGCGGATGAAGGCGTCGTCCTCGACGATCAAAATCGCAGGCGCATGTCCGGGGCCCCCGGAAGGGGAGATTTCGTCGGTATCCGGCATGGTGTTTACTCAGCCCGTAGTCACTGACTAACAATTAGTAAGTCACACAATGGTTCCGTTCGGGCACCGCGCGGGCATACGATGCCGCTCGCATGTGTTTCGCGTGACACATGCTGTAGACAACGCAAACTTTAACCTTGCGGATATCGCGATGATCGGCACACCTCCACCCATCTCCGTCGCTGCCGCGCGCCTGCTCGACTGGAAGCCCGGCCGCTCCGCCGAGGCCTTCATCGACGGCGATCTCGAAGTGCGCTTCACGCCCAAGCCGACCAAGGGCGTGCAGACGCCGCATCTGCGCGATGAGCTCTACATCATCGCCTCGGGCAGCGGGCGCTATCGGGTGGAGGATCGCGTGACCGAAGTTGGTACCGGCGATCTGTTGTTCGCCGCCGCCGGCGTGGAGCACGGTTTCGAAGATTTCACCGACGACTTCGCGATCTGGGTCGTGTTCTATGGCCCGGTCAAAGATGGAGCCGCACATGGCTGAGATCGACGAATATCCGGGCCAGCATCTCGTCATCGACAATGTCGCCGGCCGCTGCATCCATTCGCGCTACTGCGTGCTGAACCTGCCGGGCGTCTTCGTGCCGAACGTCGACGGCCCGTGGATCAAGCCGGACGCCGCCACCACCGAAGCGGTGATCGCGGTGACGACCAAGTGTCCGTCCGGCGCGCTGCAATACCGCCCCGTCGGTGACACGCCGCGCGAAGGCACACCAGGCGTCAACACCATCCGCGTGCAGGAGAACGGCCCGCTGGTCGTGCATGCGGAGCTGACGGTCGGCCAGAACGCGCGGAGCTACCGCGCCACCCTGTGCCGCTGCGGCCAGTCGAAGAACAAACCCTATTGCGACCACAGCCACGTCGCCGCCGCCTTCGTCGCCACCGCCGAACCGGAGTCAAAGGAGAGCGACGCGCTCGCCGTCCGCAATGGCCCGCTGAAAATCACCCCGACGCACAACGGCCCGTACAAGGTGGAAGGCGCGGTCGAGATCTGCTGCGCCAGCGGCCGCACGATCTCGCGCGAGACAAGGACATTCTTATGCCGCTGCGGTCACTCGCAGGACAAACCCTATTGCGACGGCAGCCACATGAAGGCTGGCTTCACGGATCCCGGCAATAACGGCTAGAGCACAGTCCGCTTTTTACGGCGCAGGCAACTCCGGCGGCGTCGGATGCTTCTCCGGCGACAGCACATGCTTGTCGGTCGTGGCGCCCAGGAACATCATCACGCCATTGGCGAAGCCGAAGTCATACGGCTTCGGCGTGATGAACGCACCCATGTTCTCGTTGCCCGAATTGCAGATGTTGTCCGTCGCGCGCACCGATCCGGCATAGCTGTAATAGCCATCATACGCGCCACTGCCGCGATAGTTGACCGCCGGCGGCGTGAACGCGGCAATCGACAACGGCACCAGCTTACATTTCGGCACCTCCCCGCCGTAGAACTCGACGAAGTTAGAGAACGAATCCGCGATCAGGAATTTCGCTCCCTTCGGCGCCTTGATCTTGCCGATCAGGTGTTCGACCAGCTTTCCC
>DATAHD010000291.1:0-9248 GCA_036263395.1 Rhizomicrobium sp.
GATCGAAGGCCCCGGCCATGTGCCGATGCATAAGATCAAGGAGAATATGGATCGCCAGCTCGCCGCCTGCGATGAGGCGCCGTTCTATACACTTGGCCCGCTGACGACCGACGTCGCGCCGGGCTACGACCACATCACGTCCGCGATTGGTGCGGCGATGATCGGCTGGTTCGGCACCGCGATGCTTTGCTACGTCACGCCGAAAGAACATCTCGGCCTGCCGGATCGCGACGACGTGAAGGCCGGTGTCATCGCCTACCGCATCGCCGCCCACGCCGCCGATCTCGCGAAGGGCCATCCGGCCGCGCGCATCTGGGACGATGCGATGAGCAAGGCGCGCTTCGAATTTCGCTGGCGCGACCAGTTCGCCCTCGCGCTCGATCCGGAAACCGCGCAAGCCTTCCACGACGAGACGCTCCCCGCCGACGGCGCCAAGGTTGCGCACTTCTGCTCGATGTGCGGCCCGAAATTCTGCTCGATGAAAATCAGCCAGGAGGTCCGCGACGCCGCCAAGGGCCGCAATGACACGCTCAGCACCGCCGAAATCCGAGCCGCGATGGCCAAGAAGTCGGAAGAGTTCAAACAAGGCGGCGGCGAAATCTACGTGAACAAGCCCGCGGCAGAGTAACCCCTCCACGAGCGCAGCGAGCTGGAGGGGGCGCGATGCGCAGCATCGCGGGGGAGGACGCTCCCCCCTCCACTTGTTGGAGGGGGCGTGACGCGTTGCGACAGCAACGCGGCGCGGGGGAGGATGCCTCCGCAGTGAACTCAGACAAGCGGAGCGCTCATCACCGCGATCCTCCCCCGATCAATCGCTGCGCGATTGCTCGCCCCCTCCACCAAGTGGAGGGGGAGGACTGCACCCGCTTCTGCTCGTCTCAGCCGTCCGCTAAGACTCAACGGTCAATTTTATCCCGAGATAATCGCAGACTTCCTGAATTCGCGAGACTATTCGCGCGCGCAAAGTCTCATCTGTCAGACGCGGGCCGCTCCAGTCCTCTCCCACGCGCATGTCACTTGGATCCAGCGCCCATGATTTGCTGGCGGCAAGTGCTTCAGCGCTTACCAGAACAGTGATGCGCCCCTCGGCGTACCGAATGACATTCCTGTTCAAGAACCTGACGGTAAACCCTTCGCTGCTCTCAACGGTGCCTCCAGAGAACCATCTCCTGCGGAGTGTCATCGCGCGTCTCCTGCTGAGCTTTGCTCAACCGTCATGGGGCAGACGAACGCGTATCAGAAACCGGGCAGTCGGACTACGTCCACTTCAGCCCAATCAGCGCGTCCCACTCGTCATCGCCGCGCGCCTCAAGCTGCGGCATGAACCGTGGCTGTTTCGCGTCGCCGTTGATCGGGAACAGCAAACTCGTCGGCAGCAGGTACTGAAACACCAGCATGTCGCGGAACGGTTGCCCCGCCGCGCGCGGCCGGCCGCCGAAGTGCAAACACCGCGTTGTGTCGGCCAGCGCCACGGTGCCCGGCAGGCCGGTGAATTTCATCACGTTGTCGAAGCCAACCGCTTCATCGACGGTTTCGTCGAGCACGCGATCGATGCCCTGGTAGTTCACCATCTTCAACACGCGCTCGCTCAAGTTCGCGGGCAGGGCGTGGAACGGGCCGCTGTCGTCGCGCACGTCGGTCAGGTGGATGAACACCTTGAACGAGATCGTGTCCTCCGGATCCATGTGGAAGTGATGCGCGCTGTCTGCATTCATCTCGGTCTGATAGGCGCGCGTGAAGAAGAAATTGAACAGCACCGGAAGCATGCCGCAGTAGCGCGTGATCGGTGCGATGAACAGCGGCGATGTGCCGATCTTCACCGCTTCGCCATCGGCCGGAAAATCATGCGCCAGCGCCGGATAGGCGAGGCTGCCGCTGTCGTGTTGCGAGGCGCGGTGAAAGCCGATGCGCATCGCCTCGTCACGCGCCGCCGCCGTCTCGTCCGGCAGATACAGCCCGAGCGCCCCACGCTCGAACGGCACCATGATGTTGCTCACATGCGCTTCGAGATAGCGCCGGCCCAATTCGCGGCGCGCGTCGATCGCCTCGCGCTTGGCGGCGGCAATCGCATCATGCATCGCCAGCCGCTCCGGCCAGCTCGCTTTGCGGAAAGCGCCGATGCGCTCGTCTTTGGTCGGGGTGCGAAGCGCGATATTCATACTAACATGTTAGTATCGGCGAGGCGTGACGCAAGCGATTTTGGGCCGTGTAATCCCAAGATCATAAAGAGAACAAAATTCTTGATAATCCTATATCTGTATGTTATGTTCCAACGCCCAGCTTCGTAAGCATAAAAGATGATCCAGCCCAAATCTGTCAGCAACGCAAAGCCACCCACACCGCCACCCACACCGCCAGCCACCACCGGCGGCGCGTCCGCGTGCGGGCAGGGCACTCAGAATGCCCTATTGGCGAGAATTTGCGGTTCGAATGCACATTTTCCGAAAACGATAGCGGAAACAGTGGCTTACGATTTCATCTCTCGCCGCAGCGCATCCGTGGCCCGGCCGGGGCAGGGGGTACCCCCCCCCAAAAAAATCACGCCAAACAACCTCCGGGCATTTCTCAAGTCCGATCAACGGCTTGGCTTTTCGCCGGCGCGCGAGCGGCAGTCCTGCCACCTCCTCCCCCAAACCAGCCCACCATGCGGTTCGAACGTTGATGCCGCGCAGGAGATCGCCATGAAACCCAAGCTCAGCATCGTCGCCCTCGGCGTCCGCGACTTCACCAAATCGCTGGCGTTCTATCGCAACGGCCTCGGCTTCCCGGCCCCCGACTACAAGGAGGGTGAGGACATCGTCTTCTTCCATCTGGAAGGCGTTGTCCTCTCTCTCTATCCGCGCCATCTGCTGGCCGAAGATGCCGGCGTCCCCGACACGCCGAACACCGGCTTCAACGGCATGACGCTCGCGCACAATGTGAAGTCGCGCGAAGACGCCGACGCGGTGTGGGCGCACGCGGTCTCCATCGGCGCGAAGCCCGTGAAGAAACCGCAGGAGGTTTTCTGGGGAGGCTACTCCGGCTACTTCGCCGATCCCGATGGCTATCTCTGGGAAGTGGCGCACAATCCCTTCACTGATCTCACCTGAAGGGCGCCTGCGAATGTTCGATCACATGGGCATTTACGTGAAGCGCGCAGAGACCGCGTTCCCGTTCTATCGCGCGGTGCTCGCCACGCTCGGCATCCGCATGGTGCAGGAACGCTTCGAGGGCAAAGCGAATATCTTCATGCGTGACGGCGAACGCTTCTTCCTATTCATGGGCGAAGGCGGCAGCGAGCCGCGCAATTCGCAGCCCGGCGTCTCACCGGTCCACTTCGGCTTCAAGGCGCACAGCAAAGAGGAGGTCGACGCTTTCCATGCTGCGGGCCTCGCGCATGGCGGCAAAGACAACGGCCCGCCCGGCCACCGCAGCCCCGTGATTTATTCCGCCTTCGTGTATGATCCCGACGGCAACAACATTGAAGCCATCTACCGGCTCGACTGAAGGGGAGAGACACGCGTGGCCATCGTCACCAAAGACGTTTCGTACAAAACCAACAACAAGATCTACACCGGCTATGTCGCCGACGGATCGAACGGCAAACAGGTGCCGGGCATCCTCGTCTGCCATCAGGGCGGCGGGTTGCGCGATCACGAGAAAGAGCGCTGCCGCATGCTGGCCGATCTCGGCTACGTCGCCTTTGCGCAGGATCTGTATGGCGAAATCGCAACCGACCGCGATCATGCGATGAAGCTGCTGAACGGTCTCACCGCCAATCGCCCGGTGTGGGATTCGCTCATGCTGATGGGCCTCGCGCAGTTGCGGGCACAGCCGAATGCTGACGCATCGCGCCTCGGCGCCATCGGCTTCTGCTTCGGCGGCATGACGGTGCTGGAGCTTGTGCGCATCACCGACACGGTGAAGTGTGTCGTCGCGTTCCATCCCGGCATGACGCATTTCGGCGACAGCGATGCGCGCCCTGTCGGCGCCAAGGTGATGGTCTGCGCCGGTCAGAAGGATCCGCTCATCCCGCCGGAGGCGCGCGAGCGTTTCCTCAAGCTGATGGCCGATGCGAATGCCGACCTGCAATACATCAACTACTCGGGCGCCGGGCACAGCTTCACCGACAAAGGTGTCGATGAGATGGGCATCCCCGGCTTCAACTATCACGCCGACACCGACCGCCGCTCCTGGGCCGCGATGCGCGACATGTTCGACGAAGTGCTGGGGAAGGTGTGATGACGGGCAAGACGATTGAATACAAAGGTGGTGGCCGCACGCTGACGGGTTATCTCGCCGATGGCTCGAACGGCAAGAAGACCGCCGGCATTCTCATCTGCCATCAAGGCCTCGGCCTGCGCGATCACGAGAAAGATCGTGCCGATATGCTGGCAAAGCTCGGCTATGTCGCTTTCGCCTGCGATATGTACGGCTCGGTCGCCGAGACGATGATGGAAGCCGGTCCGCTGATGTTCGAACTCAGTGGCAACGAAGCCTTGTGGCAACAACGCGTGCAGGCCGGCATCGATGTCCTGAAAGCGCAAGCCAATGTCGATGCCTCGCGTCTCGCCGCCATCGGCTTCTGCTTCGGCGGCGGCACCATGATCTGGATGTCGCGCTGGGCCGCGGAGATGAAATGCCTCGTCGGCTTCCACCCCGGCATGCAGGGTCTGCCGGAGAAGGACGATCGTCCGGTCGTCACCAAGCTCCTCATCTGCGCCGGCCAGAAGGACCCGCTCATCCCGCCCGAAGCACGCGAGCGTTTCCTCAAGCTGATGGCCGATGCGAAAGCCGATGCTCAGCTCATCACCTATGCGAAGGCGGGCCACAGCTTCACCGACAAAGGCGTCGGTGCCTTCAACATGCCGAACTTCGAATACGACGCCGATACCGACCGCCGCTCCTGGGCCGCGATGCGCGATCTGTTCGACGAGACATTGGGGCCGGTGTGATGGCAGCGGAGGGCCTGCGCATCTCGTTCGAACCGCACAACGACGAACCGAAAGCGTTCGTCAGCGGCGGTCTCGACAACTACAATATCGCCGTCACCGGCCGTCCCGACTGGTATCCGGTGCAATACTATCTGCGCGATGCCGACGATGCTGTGCTCGGCGGCCTCATCGGCGACACATGGGGCGGCTGGCTGCACATCACCCATCTATGGATCGCCGACGCAGCTCGCGGCAGCGGCCACGCGCGCGAACTGATGGCCGCCGCCGAAGCCTACGCAAAGAAACGCGGCTGCACCGGCGCGTATCTGGAAACCTTCAGCTTCCAGGCCCGCCCGCTCTACGAAAAGCTCGGCTACGAAGTGGTCGGCCAGATCGAAAACTTCCCACCCGGCCACACGCACTATTTCTTGAAGAAGGAGTTCTAAGCCGCCTTCTTCTCGATCAGCCCTTCCTGGCACATCGCTTCCTGCACGCCGTCGCGCTTCGCAACGCGATCGAAAAACGCAGACAGGTTCTTCGGAATGTCGAGGTGCATCTTCTTTGCCCAGGTCAGCATCACGAACATGTAGGCGTCCGCGACCGTGAACGTATCGCCGGTCAGGAACTGCTGCCCCTCAAGTTTGCCATCGACGAATTCGAACTTCTTCGCGATCTTTGCCTTCGCATCTTTCTTCACATCGTCCGACGACGCGCCGAACAGCGGCGAGAAAGTCTTGTGAACCTCGCCATTAATGAAGGTCAGCCATTCCATCAGCTTGTAACGCTCGAGCGTTCCGGCTTTCGGCGCCAGCTTCGACTCCGGTTTCTGATCGGCAAGATACTGAACGATCACCGGTCCTTCGGTCAGCAGGTATCCATCGTCCAGCATCAACGCCGGCACCGAACCTTTCGGATTGACCTTGTAATAATCGCCGCCGTCTTCGGTCTTGTGCGCCTTCAGATCGACCTTCACGAGATCGACGGGAATGCCCGCCTCGACCGCCACAATATGCGGCGACAACGAACAGGCACCGGGTGCGTAATAGAGTTTCATGCGAGTACTCCTCATGGCTTATGGGAATGGCCAAGAGGAAACCAGTCAGCGTTGATGTTGGTTCCTTACTCTCTTTCCTTAAACGTCGTCATGGCCGGTCGACCCGTAGCGAAGCGTAGGGCGTACCGGCCATCCATTGCCGCAACTGGTCACGACCGAAGCTCGCTGGTTACACATCGAGGCAATGGATCACCGGTACGGCCTGCGCTTCGCTCCGGCTCGACCGGTGATGACGATCATGTGGGAGAGAGGAAATCTATCCGCGGCTCTGTCTCAGTGCCGCACAACTCGCCGACCCAATCGGTCCCTCGATGTCGTGCAGGAAACACTCGCCGATCGCCACGCCGTCTGTCGCGTGGTGATTGACCCGCTCGAACCCGATCCACTCGCTCACCGGCAGGCGGTGCAGATACACCGTCACATCGGTGTTGATGTAGCCGAGCGTGTCTTCGGCGCGATTGGCCAACGGGCTGGTGAAATCCGCTGCCACCGCGACGCGGCTGAACGGCGTCAGCGGTACGCCTTCGACGATCTCGCGGATCTCCGCCATCCACGCGCCGCGCCGTCCTTCGTTCGATCCGAACCAGTCCGACACGTTGCGCATCTTCCACATGCGCTGGCCGAACTGTCCCGGCGGCGGTGGCGGCAATGTCTCCGGCAATGGTGCGTCCCACTTCGGCGGCGACCACGTCTTGCCCGGCGCATTCTCGCTGCGGATCAGGAACTGGCACGTCCCGCGCGCGACACTCTTGCCGCCGCTGATGAGCTCACAGTCCACCAGCTTGATCCGCCTGCCGCCGCGCACCACACGCGTCACCGCGGTGATCGGCGAGAAATCCGGCAGCCGGTACATATCGACCGTCAGCCGCGCGGGCATCCAGTCGCCACCACCTTCGACGCGCTCCAGTTCATGCCCAAGCAATCCGATGACCACGCGCCCATGCAGCGAGTTCGGATTCCACGGGCCACGCCCGGCTTCCGTCGGAAGGTACGTTTCGCCCTCCCGCTTGAAGAAAGCCTCGTTGTTCATGCGGCGCTGTCAGATCCCTTCGAACAGCGCGGTCGAGAGATAGCGCTCCGCGAACGAGGGAATGATCGCAACGATGGTCTTGCCCGCCATGTCGGGCCGCTGCCCAACCTCGATCGCCGCCGCAATCGCCGCGCCCGACGAAATGCCGACCGGAATGCCTTCCAGCCGCGCCGACTTGCGCGCCATATCGAACGCCGTCTCGTTGGAGATCGTCACCACTTCGTCGATCACCTTGCGGTCCAGAATGGCCGGCACGAAGCCTGCGCCGATGCCCTGAATCTTGTGCGGCCCCGGCTGCCCGCCGGACAGCACCGGAGAATCTTCCGGCTCCACCGCGATGATCTTCACGCCCGGCTTCTTCTCCTTCAGCACCTGGCCGATGCCCGTGATTGTGCCGCCGGTGCCGACGCCGCTGATCACCGCATCCACTTTGCCGTCGGTGTCGTTCCAGATTTCCAGCGCCGTCGTCTTGCGGTGGATTTCCGGATTGGCCGGGTTCTCGAACTGCTGCGGAATGATCGCGCCCGGCGTCGCCTGCACGATCTCATGCGCCCGCGCGATCGCGCCGCGCATGCCCTTCGCCGCTTCCGTCAGCTCGATCTCCGCGCCAAGCAGCAGCAGCATCTTGCGCCGCTCCAGCGACATCGAATCCGGCATCACCAGGATCAAGCGATAGCCCTTGGCCGCCGCGACGAAGGCGAGGGCGATACCGGTGTTGCCGCTCGTCGGCTCCACCAGCGTGCTCTTGCCCGGCGTCAGAATGCCCTGTCGCTCCATCGCCTCGATCATCGCGACGCCGATGCGGTCCTTCACCGACGAGATCGGGTTGAAGAACTCCAGCTTCAGCAGAATGTCCGCCTTCACATCCATTGTCTGCGGAATGCGGTTCATCCGCACCAGCGGCGTGTCGCCGATGGTCTCGGTGATGGAGGTGTAGATGCGTCCGCGTCCCGGTTTGTAGCCTTCGGCCATTGTTCTTCTCCTTTAAATCGTAAAGTCGGCGGTCGATCCGCCGTCACAATCCACGCCTTGATTGCGCGCCCGCTGGCACAGATCCTCGATCGAGATCGCGTCGAGCCGTTGCATCACTTCGTCCTGCAGCGACTGGATCAGCGGCGACACGATTCGGGTGCCGAGGTCGGACTTGGGCTCCACAGCCTCGTTCTCTTCATCCTCGACGGACTCCGCGACACGTACGACATCGCCCACTGTGATGCGCCGCCGTTCCTTGGCCAGGCGATAGCCGCCGCGCGGCCCGCGCACGCCTTTCAGGATTCCGGCGCGCACCAGCTGCTGCATCACCTGCTCGAGGTAGCGTTGCGGCACGCCCTGGCGCTGCGTGATCTCCTTCGCCTGCACCGGCTCGGGCCGGGCGTTGAAGGCGATGTCGATCACCGCCTCGAGCGCCAGAAGGGTTTTGCGGGAAAGCTTCAACATCGTTCAGGACGTCTTCTCGGTTGCAAAGGCCTGTGTGCCGGTCGAGCCATGCCCGCCTGCACCGCGCGTCGTCTCGGAGAGCGTTTCGCTCTCGACAAGAACCGCGCGCTCATGTTTCGCGATCACCATCTGAGCAATGCGCATCCCGCGCGACACCGTGAACGGCTCGTCGCCAAGGTTGATCAGGACGACCTTGATCTCGCCGCGATAATCGCTGTCCACCGTGCCCGGGGTATTCAACACCGTGATGCCGTTCTTCGCCGCAAGGCCGGAGCGTGGACGCACCTGCGCCTCGAACCCTTCCGGCAGCTCGATGGAAATCCCTGTCGGCACCATGTGCCGCTTACCCGGCGCGATCGTCACATCGGCATCGACGGCGGCCGACAAATCCATGCCGGCAGAACCCGCCGTCGCGTACTGCGGCAGCGGCAAATCCTTCGCATGCGCCAGTCTTACAATCCCGACCTTCACGCCGCATTACCCCGCAGCGCATCTGCGATCCGCGCCGCCAGACGCGTGCCCACTTCGCCCTTGTCCAGTTCCGGCCAGTTCTCGACCCCGGCCCTGGTGATCAGATGCACTGTGTTCTTGTCGCCGCCCATGATACCGGTCGCTGGCGACACATCGTTCGCCACGATCCAGTCGCACCCCTTCTTCACCAGCTTCGCCTGCGCATGCGCGATGACGTTTTCCGTCTCCGCTGCAAAACCGACAACAAGGGCAGGGCGCTTCGCACTCGTTGACAGCGTCGCCAGGATGTCCGGGTTCGGGACCAGGGCCACCGTCGGGATCGCGCCGTCATCCGTCTTCTTGA
>DATAHD010000292.1:0-60562 GCA_036263395.1 Rhizomicrobium sp.
CACGGTCGGCGCCTATTCGGTGTCGAACTCCTATCTCGACGTCGTGCTGATGTTCGGCTTCGGCATCCTGGGCTATCTGTTCAAGAAGGCGATGTATCCGCTCGCGCCGCTCGTGCTGGCGATCGTCATCGGCGACAAGGCAGAGGATGCCTTCCGTCAGGCGATGCTGATGTCGAAGGGCTCGCTCGACATCTTCTTCAGCAATGTGCTGGTCACCTGCCTCGTGCTGGGCGGCTTCGCATTTCTACTGGTGCCGCAGCTCATGAAGCTCGCCCGCCTGCGCAAGCCGCAGAGCGCGCTCGGGCCGGTCGACGTGTAAGGAGGCAAATCGAATGTCATCGAACGGCAAGAAGCCGGTGATCGCACTGGCCATGGGCGATCCGGCCGGCATCAGCCCGGAACTGACGGCCAAGGTCGTGGCGCTGCCGGAAGTACGCGCCGCGGCGCGGCTTATCGTGATCGGCGACGCCCGCATCTATGCCGAAGGCGAGAAGGTCGCCGGCGTCAGGAACGAGTTCGAGGTCGTCACGGCCGGCACGAATGTGGAGCCGGGGGACACGCCGATCTTCGTCGATCTCAAGCATCTCGATCCCGCAAACGTGACCCGTGCGGTGGCAGCCGAAAGCGGCGGCCAGTTCGCGCTCGCCAATTACAGGCATGCGCTGACGCTGGCGCGCGAGGGCAGGGCGCAGGCCGTGTGCTTCACGCCGTTCAACAAGCGCGCGATGCGGCTGGCGCGCTCGGATTATGACGATGAAATCGCTTTCTCGGCCGAGGTCGCAGGGCTTGCCGGCCCGGCGAGCGAGTTCAACGTGCTCGACCGCCTATGGAACGCGCGTGTCACCTCGCACATCCCGATGAAGGCGGTGCCGGCGGCTCTGACGCACGAGCGCATCGATCGGTCGCTCCGCCTCACCGACGCCTGCATGCGCTCGGCAGGGTTCAAGGAGCCGCGCATTGCGGTCGCCGGCTACAATCCGCATGCCGGCGACAGCGGCAATTTCGGCCGCGAAGAAATCGACGTCATCGAACCGGTGGTGGCCGCTGCCAAAAAGGATGGCATCGCGGTGGAGGGGCCGTTTCCGGCGGACACAGTGTTCCTGCGCGCCAAGAGCGGCGCATTCGACGCCGTGCTGACCATGTACCACGACCAGGGTCAGATCGCGATGAAGCTGATGGGCTTCGACCGCGGCGTCACTTTGCTCGGCGGGTTCAAATTCCCGATCTGCACGCCGGCGCACGGCACCGCTTACGAGATCGCCGGCAAGGGCGTGGCGGACATCGGCGCGACGCGCGCGGCGCTTCTCCTGGCGGCCGAGATGGCCTCGCGGACGATAGGTTGAGCGACCGACGCTTTCGTCCAACCCCATAACGTACCCGTGACGGCGTTCTCCCCGGCGCCAGGGCACGTTCTTCGACCATCTCGAATTTCCACTGACGGGATTACGGTAACGTCCGACGATGGCCGGCTGCACGGTTGCAGATCGGCCATTCATGACCTTTTTTCATTGGCGCGATAACGTCGGCGGCTCATACTTCCTGCGACAATTGGGCAATACCCGACGAAATTGGAAGGGCGCCAATGCCGCCGTCGCAGACAAGCCGTAAAGGCCGCCGCGCAATCATCATCGGCGGTTCGATGTCGGGCCTGTTCTCTGCGGCCTTCCTGCGCAAGATCGGTTGGGACGTCGACGTGTACGAGCGCTCGCGCGTCGAATTGGTCGGGCGGGGCGCCGGAATCACCGGTCATCCCGAGTTATTCCAGGCGCTGGTGGCTTGCGGCGCCGGTCTCGATCGATTGGGCGTCGAGGTTCCCAAACGCATCGCCATCGACAAATCTGGCAAGGTCACAGAGGAGAGGCCGTTGCGCCAGATCCTCACGTCGTGGGACCGCCTGCAGCGGCTGCTGCGGACGACCATCGACGAGCGGCGCTACCATCTCGGCTGGAATTTCGAACACGTCGATCAGGATGAGCGCGGCGTGCGCGTCACGTTTTCGGGAGGCCGCGTCGAGGAGGCGGATATCCTGGTCGGCGGAGACGGCATCCGCTCCAGCGTGCGCGGGCAGGTCGCGCCGGAGGTACAGCCGATCTATGCCGGCTATTACATCTGGCGCGGCGCGCCCAACGAGAGCGACCTGTCGGACAACACGCTGCGCGAGATCTATCCGTATTTCACGTTCTTTCTGCCGCCGCGGCAGGAAGTGATCACATACCCGATCGCCGGCTTTAATGACGACCTCACGCCAGGCCGGCGCCGCTTCAATTTCATCTGGTACCGCGTCGCAGACGGGGCGCAGCTTCGCGACATGCTGGTCGACGAAACCGGCGTGCAGCACGAATACTCGGTGCCGCCGCCACTGGTGCGCAAGGATCTCATCGCCGCAATGCACAAGGACGCGCGCGAAACGCTTCCCGACACGCTCATCGACTCCGTGATGAAGATTCCGCAGCCGTTCATCACGCCCATCTACGATTTCACGTCACCGTCGATCGTCTATGGCCGCGTCGCCATGGTCGGTGATGCGGCCGCCAATGCCCGCCCGCATATGGGCTTCGGCATGGCGAAGGCCGGCACGGATGCGCAGGCGCTGGCGAAACATCTTTCAGAGAACGAGGACGTCGACACGGCCCTGAAAGCCTACAATGCCGAACGACAGCCGCTCGGAAACACGATCGTCATGCACGGCCGCAAGCTCGGCACCCATCTCGGCGTCGATCTCAAAACAGATGAAGACCGCCGGATGCACGAACTGTTGCAGACCGACGGCGGGATGCTCGATTGGATTGCCGTGCCGCATTTTCTCGACGCCTACAAATGACCGATCTTCCTCGCCCCGATTACGCGCACCGGATGCGGATCATCGGCCACTCCGATCAGGACGGCCGGCCGGACGGCATGCAGTTAATGGTGCATCGCGGACATGCCTACGTCGCGCACATGTTCTCCGGCGGTTTCTCGGTGCTCGATGTGAGTGATGCCAGGAAGCCGCGCACGGTGACCTTTGTTCCGGCGCCGGCGAATACGTGGACGATCCACCTACAGACGCATGATGATCTTCTGCTGGTGATCCATGCCAAGGACATGTTCGGCGCGCAGGAGTTCGCCGACGAGCGGGCCTATTACAGCGGCGCTCTCGGCAAGACGGTCGGGACTGCGGACGCGAAACGTGCGCGCGACTGGAGCGCGGGCCTTGCCGTTTACGACATTTCGCGGCCGGCGGCTCCGCGGCAGATCGGTTTCATGCCGGTCGAGGGCGGCGGCGTTCATCGCCTCTGGTACACCGGCGGGCAGTGGGCCTACGCATCTGTGCTGCTCGACGGCTTCACCGATTACATCTTCATGACCGTGGACATGAGCGACCCGGCGCAGCCGCGCGAGGCCGGCCGCTGGTGGATACCGGGCATGAACCTGGCGGCCGGCGAGAGTCCGACGTGGCCGGCTTCGCGCCGGTATGGCCTGCATCATCCGATCGTGCACGGCGACACGGCCTACGCCGCTTGGCGCGACGCCGGCATGGTCGTCCTCGACGTAGCAGACCGGTCGCAACCGAAGCTCGTGGTGCACAGGAATTGGTCGCCGCCGTTCGGGGGAGGGACTCACAATTGCCTGCCGCTGCCCGACCGCGACCTGCTGGTCGTACTGGATGAGGCCGTGCTCGATCACCAAGAGGACGGGCTCAAGCTCATCTGGGTGTTCGACAATCGCGTGCCCGGCAATCCGGTCAGCATCGCCACCTGTCCGACGCCGGTCGAAGCCGATTATCGCTCCAAGGCCGGTCATTTCGGCCCGCACAACATCCATGAGAACCGGCCCGGTAGCTTCGTCAGCTCGAACCTGATCTTCGCGACCTATCAGAACGCCGGCATCCGTGTCTTCGATATCTCGAACCCATTCGCGCCGAAGGAAGTGGGGGCACTGGTCCCGCCGGCGCCGGAGCGCCTGATGGACAAGCGGCCGAACCGCCCGCGGGTCATCCAGTCGGCCGACGTCTTCGTCGACGCAGGCGGGCTTATCTACGCCACCGATTATAATGGCGGCCTGTCGATCATCGAATTCGATGGCTGAGGTGTGCTAGCGCCGGTGCGCGCCGGCGCTCCAGCCGAGCGGCGCGAGATGCTTGTCGCCGATCTCCTGCGGCTCCGGTTCGAGTGGGGTCGCCATGCTGACGTTCCAGCGCGACAGGAAGCCGGCCATCGCGGCCACACCGGCGATCTCGACAATCTGCTCTTCGCTCCAGTGCCGGCGCATCGCTGCGAATGTCGCCTCATCAACCGCATTCGGCGTCGCGCTCGCGGCCGTGGCGAAGTCGAGTGCCGCGCGCTCGGCCGGTCCGAACAGTTCGCTCGTTTTGTAGCTGCGCACCGCCGCCAGCTTCTCCGCCGGAATCCCGAAATGCAGCGCGCCGCTGGCGGTGTGCGCCATGCTGTATGGGTCGTCGGCGATGCGGCTCGCGGCATGCGCGATGAGGCGCTTGAGGCCGCGATCGACCTTGCTCTCGGGGTCCCATAGCGCGCGCTGCATCTGCACGAAAGCCTTGGCCAGTTTCGGCTTGCGCTGCATCGTCAGCACGCTGTTCGGCACGAACCCGAGCGTCTTGAAGAAGGAGTCGAACTCCTCCTTCAGTTCCGGCGAATGCTCCGGGGGCAATGGATCGAGCCGCGGCGACCGTGGTGCGTCGAGCATGAGCGGCGCGTCACATCACGTTCTGGAGCAACAGCAGCAGCCCGCCCACCACGCCGATATTGGCGAGGAAGCCGTTCTGCATGCCTGTGCGCTTCATCGGATCGTCCATCTCCCAGAACCGAAGCAGAAGGAGAGAGGCGAGCACGGTGAAGACGATGAGGCACAGGGCGCCGACCGCGGGGTGCCAATTCAGCAGCAGCAGCGCACAGCCGATCGCGTCCAGCGCCATGCCCGCCCAAAACGTGGCTTGCGGCAACGGCACCTTGAAGAACGTCAGGCGCTTGATGTGATCCTGGATATGATGGCTCGACAGGTTCCGCAGCCATACGATGACGAAGAACGCAACGATCAGGAACCGCCCCGCGGTGTCGATCCAGGAGGCGTCGTTGGGATATAGGCCGTGCATGGGTTTCCTCGTTGATCTCAGGCGTACACGACGACGGATTGATGTTTGGCGCGAACCATGGCGATGGCCGCGCCGCCGATGATCGCAGGAACTGCCGCGATGACGTAAGCGATTTCGATGGTCAGGCCGGCGGCGACCAGCGCGGTGCCGAACAGCGCGCCGGCGATGGCGCCGATGCGGCCCCAGCCGATGACCCAGCCCACGCCAGTCGAGCGAATGGCGGTCGGATAGACCGTGGCCGAATAGGCCGACAGCACGATGTTGGCCCCGACCGTCAGCAGGCCGGTCAAGAAGGTGATGGCGAGCAGCCCATACCAGTTGGACGCGAGATAGCCGATGCCGGCGATCGAGACGGCCGACAAGAGGAACGTGACGACAAGGCCGCGATAAGATTTGTCCTTGTCGATGATGCGGGCAAGCCCGATTGCGCCGAAGATGCCGCCGACCGAGAAGGCGACCGAGGCCAGAATCGCGCTCGTCACCGGCATCCCGATCGAGGCCAACACGAGCGGCATCCAGGTCACCACATAGACGATGACCAATTGCGCCATGAAGGCGGCGATGCAGAGCAGGACCGTGGCCCGCACGAATTCGCGGCTGAAGATCTCCCGTGTGGGCCGGTTCGACACGCCGCGGCTCTGCGGCAGGACGTAGACGTCCCCCGGTGTGGGCTCGAAGCCCGGCGCCATCCGCCGCAGGATGCCGGCGATACGCTCGGGCGCGACCTTGCTCAGCACCATGAAGCGGATCGACTCATTCAGCCAGAGGAGCAGGGCGACGGTCAGCAAGAGCGGCAGGACGCCTCCGAGGACGAAGACCGCGTGCCAGCCATAATGCGAGATCAGCGCCGCCGAGATCGGGCCGCCGATGACGCCACCGAGCGGGAACGCGGCGTACATGACGCTCACCAGAGTGGCGCGCGCCCGCTGCGGCGAATATTCGGCGACCATGGCGATGGCGTTTGACAGCGCGCCGCCGAGCCCGATGCCGATCAGCATGCGAAGGACGAACAGTGAACGGAAATCATAGGCGTAGACCGTGAGCAGCGCGAAGACGCCGAAAATAGCGGTCGGCACAATCACACCCATGCGACGTCCGTAACGGTCGGCGTACCAGCCGAAGAACACCGAGCCGGCCGCCGCGCCGATATAATGTGCGGCAAAGATCGGGCCGAAGGCCTCACGAGGCAGTTTCCAGGCAGCTCCGATCACGGGCGCCACGTAGGAAATGGCCAGAATGTCGAACCCGTCAAGGAACGACACGCCGGCGCACAGCGCCACCACCGCGATGATTAGCTTTCCAACCGGCGCGGCGTCGACGACACCGACCGCATCGACCTGCCTTGCTTCAAATCCAGCCATGACGCTCCTCCCCTGTGAGCCGATGAATTGCGCCGTCAGCGATGTGTTTATCGTTGTCTTCCGCCGGCGCGCTTTTTCTGTCTGCTATCCGTCTACTCCTGCTTACGAACCTGAGATCAAATCGCGCCGGCTCTATTCGGCCGCCGCGATCTTCGTCGGCCGGTAGTCACGGCGAGCCGAATCCTGCGCCTTGGCGTAATCTGCGACGCCCTTGTATTCCGTCATCTGCTCGCACGGCTCGGCCAGTCCGACGACCTGGCGGGCGAACGCCGCGAAGGGCCCGGTGCCGGTGAACTCGGCGCGCTTCATCGTCAGCGACAAAAGGGTCTGCAGCGGCGTCCCGTTGAAGTTCTCGAACATGAACAGCCGGCTGCCCCAGTCGGTCAGATAGAGATCGCGGATGACCCGAGCGATCTTGATCCGGTCATAGGCCTCGCCGGTCGCACCCTTGTTGAGCTTTTCCAGCCACGGCCGCATCTCCGGGTTCTGCCATTGCGTCTCGGTCGGGAACATGACGGCGCTGCGGCCGCACAGGTCGATCAGTTCATCGACCATTGCGCCGAAGTTCTGTAGGAAGTAGACGCGCCCCCAATTGAAAAGCTGGATGTCAGGCTTGTAGAGGCCGCCCGGCGTATAAAAGCCCTGGTCTTCCGCAGCGAGCACATGCGCGTAGGTCGATTGCTGAAAGCCGACAATGCGCGCGAGACGTGACTGCACGGCCTCGATCTTGGCCGTGCCGAGATGCTCGCACATCAGGATGGCGAGGCCGGCGAGCAACTCGGCGCGCACCGCCTGCCGCACCAGCGCGTAATAATGACCCCAGTCGAACACGCGCTGCGGATAGAGCCGCGCATGATCGGGATTGCCGATGTGGAAGACATATTTCCATGGGATGAGGACGCGGTCGAAGAGCACGGTTGCGTCCAGCTCGTCGCCCTGTGAGGCGAGGGGGTGCTCGACCGCATCCTCGGCGACGACACTCTCACGGCAGACGATCGTGATGCCTTTCGAGTTTGCGGGGCACACGCCGTAGATGATCTGGTCGCCCTTCGCGCCCGGGCGGAAGAAGACGCCGAGATGTAGATAGTCGGCGAAGGCGCTTGCCGTGCCGATCGACTTGACTCCATTGACGACGATGCCCTCGTCGTTCGTCTCGACAATACGCAAGGCCGGCGAGTTGGCATGCGCATTCGGATCGGAGCGGTCCGCCTGCGGGTCCACGAAATGCGGAGCCACGACGAGATCTCGGTCCACCGCGAACTGCCAGAAATTCCGGATGTTGTCCGCGAGTCCGCGCCCGTCGGCGCCGACCGAGGCCTTCTCCCAAGGCTCAGGGTCGTCGATGTAGGTGACGAGCATGTAGTTCTGCGAATCAGGCGTGCGCGGGCAGGAGGCGGCTACGAAGTGCCGCATGATGAGTTCGTGATAGCGGCGCTTGCGGACGAGCTCTTCCTTGCTGCGATGCTTGAACCACATCATCGAGCGCCGCGTGCCGCCCTCGTCGACGAAGGTGAGTTGGTCCTGAAAGTCTGGCTGACGATGCAGGTCGAAAAAGTCTGCTGTCACCTGCGCATATGCGCGGGTGAGGGGATGCGTAGCGACGTTATCGATTTGTGTGTTGCCGACCCAGACGACGCGGCCGTCGTTCAGCGACTTGAGGTAGTGCTCGCCGGTTCGCAGCATCGTTCTGCCTCCTTCTTAGAGATTGCGCGTCGTTGCGTAGGCGCGTCGCTGATAGACAAGGGGCTCGCCGGCTTCGCGCGCGCTGGTCGCGACGACCTTTCCGACGAATATGCTGTGCGTGCCGACGTCGCGAATGTCGACGATCTCGCAATCGAGTGTGGCCAGCGCGCTGGTGCTGCATGGCGCGCCGGATGCGAGCACATGCCATTCGCCGAGCGCGAACCGCTCCTCGACCGTCAGCCGCCCCACGCCGGCGAAGGCCTGCGACAATTCGCTCTGGTCCGCCCGCAGGCAGCTCACCGACATGACTTTGTTGGTTTTCATCGCCGCGTTCGCGGCGTTCTTCCCATGCACGCAGGCGAGCAGCAGCGGCGGATCGTCGCTGACGGCGCACACGGCAGAGCACGTCAGGCCCGCCATCCCTGCGGGTCCGTCGGTGGCAATGATCGAAACCGTTGTGGTGAAATTGGCGAATGCGCCGCGGAATTCAGCGGTCGATACGCCGCTCGAGGGCGCATTCCCCACCATCGGGGAAGGATGAGCCGACTCCGAGACGTGCGACATAAGACGCATTCCCGACCTGTCGAGGCCGGCCACCAAGGCCTCCTCCATACCGGCTAGCGTAGAAGCGGAAGCGCCGCTACACTATCATTCTATGGATATAAATTACATTCCGACAGGTTATACGGCGGATCTCGATCTCCAGCACTTGCGCGTTCTCGACGTGCTGCTGCGCGAGCGGAGCCTCACACGCGCGGCGAAAGTGCTCGACGTGACGCAGCCGGCGCTGAGCAAGACGCTGGCGCGGTTGCGGCGCTTCTTCGACGATCCTTTGTTCGTGCGAGTCTCGCACCGCATGGAGCCGACGCCGAAGGCGCTCGCCTTGGCGAAGCCGGTTGCCGATCTTCTGGAACAGATGCGCGCATTGCGCGGTGACCACGTGGTGTTCGACCCGAAGAGATCGAACCGAACCTTCCAATTTTGCGTGGTCGACGCGGGCGTGATCAAGCTCCTGCCGCCGCTGCTGAAGCGAGTGGCGGACGAAGCGCCGCACGTGCGCTTGCGTGTCGTGCAGCTCGAAGGCGCGCATCTTGAATCCTGGCTCGAGACCGGCACTGTCGATTTTGCGATGGGTGCGTTCCCGGACCTCAGCAAAAGCATCCGGCGCCAGTATCTCTGGACCGAGGAATACGTCAGCGTCGTCAATCGCGGCCATCCGCGTCTGTCAGTTGCGCCGTCGCTGCGCGAGTTTGCCGCCGAGCGGCACGTACTCGCTTCCACGATGGGGACAGGACACGCCCACCGGCTTGCCGAGCGGGCGGTCGAGGCGGCGATTCCGCCCGAGAACATTTTATGCCGCGTGCCGATCTTCATCGCCGCTGCGGTCATCGCCAAGCACACCGACACGGTGGCGACGCTGCCGATGTCGATTGCGGCCGTTCTCGCCGACGATCTCGACCTCGAGATCATCAAGCCGCCGATCAAGCTGCCCAAGATCGAGATCTACCAGTACTGGCACGACCGGTTTCATCGCGAGCCGGGCAGCAAGTGGATTCGCGACATATTCTCCAGCCTGTTTCGTGTTCAAGCAGGGCGAGGCCGGAAGTGAGGGGCATGGGAAACCGGAAGAATACCTGTGAAGACAGACATTGATCCCAAAGTTGTGAGCGTCGCCGTGGTCGGCGGCGGGCCGGTCGGCATGGTCTTGGCGCTGCTCCTGAACAGGTTCGGCGTAGATTGCGTCATTTTAAACACCGAGCCGGACACGCGCCTGCATCCCAAGGGCAGTAC
Source organism: Rhizomicrobium sp. (assembly GCA_036263395.1). Classification (GTDB taxonomy): domain Bacteria; phylum Pseudomonadota; class Alphaproteobacteria; order Micropepsales; family Micropepsaceae; genus Rhizomicrobium. The sequence goes on from DATAHD010000292.1 coordinate 9,928, forward strand.
TGAAGGCGCGCGGACGATGGAAATCTTCCGGAGCTTGGGCTTGTCCGATGCCGTCCGAGCACTTGGTCTACCGGAGGATCACCCGACCGACGTTGCCTATTTCACCCGCTTCAGCCGGCACGAGCTTGCTCGCCTGCCAATGCCCTCGCGGGCGGACGTATTGCGCGATCGGATGCGCGCCGAGAAACTCGATCAGGTGCCGGAGCCGGTTCATCGCGCGAACCAGATGCATGTGGACCAGCTGCTTCTCGGCGCGGTGCGCCGTAGCAAGAACGTGTCGGACCGGTTCGGCTGGCGGGTCGAGGAACTTCGACAGGACGCCGAAGGCGTGACCGTCGCTGCAACGTCAGACTCCGGCGAACACGAGCTTTGGCGTGCCAGCTACGTCGTGGGGTGCGACGGTGGACGTAGCTTTGTCCGAAGGGCGCTTGGAATCGGATTCCGGGGCGAGGGGGCGTTGGAGGAGCGATACTTCGGGGGACGTATGTTCTCGACCTACATCCGGTCGCCCGAGCTCCGGCGGCTGATGCAGCCGCGATTGGCCTGGCAATACTGGGCGATCAACCCCGAGGTGCGATCGACGGTGATTTCGGTCGATGGCAGAGATGAATTCCTGTTGCGGACGAAAGCCGCGGCTCCGAACCAGCCGGCCGACGATGCATCGGTGCGTCGCGTTCTGGACCAATGCTCGGGTACGACGGTCGGCGTCGACATCATCGGCCATGAGCCGTGGACCGCAGGCGCCGCCCTTGTCGCGGAGCGGTTTCAGGACGGGCGAATCCTTCTCGCCGGCGATGCCGTGCACCTGTTTACGCCCACCGGTGGCTTCGGGATGAACACCGGCCTCGAGGACGCGTTCAATTTGGCCTGGAAGCTCGCTGCCAGCGTGCAGGGCTGGGCGGGTCCGAGATTGCTCGCAACTTACGAGCAGGAGCGTTTGCCTATCGCGTTGCGTAACACCGGGGCAGCGCGGCAACTGTCGATCAATATCAACGATGTCCATGCGCCGGTGCAGATCGAGGAGGACAGCGCGGCAGGCGCGGCGTGCCGCGCGCAGGCTTCCGTTCAACTCGCGACATTCGCCGAGCAGTTTGCGTCATTGGGCGTTCAGCTCGGTACACGCTATGATGGTTCGGCCACCGTCGTGCGCGATGAGTCTCCCCCTGCCGACGACTTCATCGTCTATCGGCCCACAGCCGTGCCGGGAGGGCGCGCACCGCATGCGTGGCTCGACGACACCCACGGCTCCGGCGCATCGCTGTTCGATGCCTTCGGTAACGGGTTTACTTTGCTTCGCCTCGGTGCGCGGCCCCCAGACGCCGATGCGGTCCTCGCCGCGGCGAAGGAGTGGAAGATTCCCGTCGCTGTTGTGGACGTGCCGGACCGGGATGTGCGTGACCTTTACGATCGCGATCTCGCCCTGATCCGGCCTGACCAGCACGTGGCGTGGCGAGGGAACGCTGTCCCAGGCAATACAGAGGCTCTCCTCGGCCGCTTGGTGGGCGCGAGTTGAGACGGAACTCACAATCCGGGCGCTCGATCGCAGCGGCGACATACCCAGGCTGACGTTTCAGGCGATGCCGATGGCTTCGCCGCAATGGTGGCCGACGTCACAGGCGAGATCGAGCAGCGCCTCGTCGCCGCCCGGCCAGCCGATGAACGACAATCCGATCGGGCAATTTTCGACCGTGCCGACCGGCAGGTTGATCTGCGGCAGGCCGCCGACCCCCGCCGTGCAGGTCAGCCGCATTACCCGCGTCCTGAAATGGTCCATCTCGCCGGCGCCGCCGCCGATCAAGGGCGCGATGCAGGGTGCGGTCGGCAGCGCCATCAGCGTGCCCGGCACCGCGATGCGGCGGATGTGTGCGCGCGCCTCCGCGATCGTCCCACGCGCCGCGTCGGCTTCGGCGGCGGTGATCTTCGACGCCATCTCCAGCCGTTCACGGATACCGGGACCTGCCTGAGGCTTGTGGCGTGTCACGAATTCCCCGAAGGTCTGCCACACCTCGAAACCCTGCACGACGCGGAAGGCGTTGCGCCAGAGATCAAAGCCCTGCGGTGCGATGCGCGCATGCTCGATCACCGGTAGCTCGCCGGTCATCAGGCCGATCGCGGTGCGAAGCAGGTCGGCGACCGGCTCGTCGGCTTCGACAAAGCCGTCTTCGAGGACGATCACGCGGCTCGGCCTCGCCGTCACGCGATCTTTGGCGTCGAGCAGCACGCCGCCGACCTTGCGCAGCACGCCCGGCCCCGCGCTGAACCAGCCCGGCGTGTCGAAGGATGGCGCCATCGCCGCCGCGCCCTTGTCGTCGACGCGGCCGTGCGTCGTGCGCAAGCCGTATATACCGTTGAACGACGCCGGAATGCGCACAGAGCCCCCGGTGTCGCTGCCGAGCGCAAAGTCGCAGGCGCCCGCGGCGACGGCCGACGCCGAGCCGCTTGACGAGCCACCGGGCAGCCGGCCTGGCGCTCGCGGGTTGTTGGGCGTGCCGTAATGCGCATTGGCGCCGGTGACGCTGTAGAAGAACTCATCGCACACCGCCTTGCCGATGATGGTCGCGCCGGCGTTCAGGATGCGCGCGACCGCCGCGGCGTGTGCGGTGGCTGGGGCGTGCGTTTCGAGCCAGGTCGGATTGCCATTACCGGTGCGCGTGCCGGCGATGTCGTACATGTCCTTGACCGCCGCGGTCAGGCCCGCCAGCGGCCCGTCCGTGGCGCAGCGCAACGGCGCGGCGAGGTCGTGCGGCACGAAAGCCGAGCGGGAGAGGGTGGCGCTCATCCTTGCGCCTTGTACCAGTCGAGAATGCGGGCGCCGTCCCAGGCGACGACGCCGTCGCGCGCCAGGAGATCGGCGAAAGTGCGCTGCACGTAGCCGAAGCGGTGCGGCACGCCGGACAGATATGGATGGCAGGCGATCGCCATGATCTTCGGGCGCTCCGCAGCCTCGGCGTAGAGGCACTCGAACTGGTCGCGCGCGCGGATGTACATCGCGTCGGACATCTGATGCTGCAACGCCATCAGCACGATGTCATGAATCTCGAAATTGTATGGCAGCGCCACCACCGGCTGGTGCGTCGTCCGCAGCGTCACCGGTTCATCGTCGAGCACCCAGTCACCGATATATTCGATGCCGGCCTCGGAGAGATAGTCCAGCGTATCGAAGGTTTGCGTCAGGCCCGGGCCGAACCAGCCGCGCGGCCGTTTGCCCGAGAACTTTTCGATGATGTCCATCGAGCGCATAATGACGCCGCGCTGGTCCTCGGTCTTGTGCATCGGGACCTGGTCGTAGCCGTGGGCGTTGAGCTCCCAGCCGAGGTCCATGCACGCCTTCACCACGACCGGGTAGGTTTCGCAGACGCGCGCATTCAGGGTCACGGTCGGCGTGATGCCGAGTGTCTCGAACATGCGCTTGAGCCGCCAGAAGCCGACGCGCATGCCGTATTCGTGCCAGGTCCAGTTCGGATGGTCGGGCTGCTGCGGCTGGCCCTGCGGCGGCGAGATGACCATGCGCGCCATCGGCCGGTTCATGTCCCATTCTTCGAGTGCGAGCACCGGCCAGATGACCATGCGTACGCCCTTCGGCAATTTCAGCGGCGCGCGGCCTTCGATCGGGGAATAGGACAGTCGCTCACGGGGGTGCATGGGCATATCGGACCTTGTGCAGTGTCTCTCGGGCTACGGCGCTGCTCGGCAGCAGAGCCGGGCCGAGCGCGTTCGGAAGATACACTAGCCGACGTCCAGGAAAATTCCTTCCGGAACGAAATCGGGCGGAAATCAGCTGGGAGCCGCACCGGCGCGGATCGTCACGGCTGCAGAATCGCTTCCAGCCAGTCCCACATGTAGGCCGAGCAGATGCTTTGGTTGTCGATCTGGCAATGGTGATAGCCGCCTTCCTCGCGGCTGAAAATCTTCATCACCTTGTTCTTCGAGCCGACCGCGTCGAAGCACTTCTGCGCCTCCGGCAGCGGAATTTGCTCGTCGCCCTCGCCGTGCAGCATCAGGAACGGGCAGCGCATCTTTTGCACCACTCCGTCGAGCTTGAACGGCGCCAGCCGCTTGATCGCGTCTTCCTGTGAGCTCGCATTGAGCACCCAGGAGATGTGCTGCGCCGCGACCGAGAGGGAGGGGGTGTCCGCGCGGGCGAGCCGGTCGAAGCGGTCCCGCCAGATCTTCTGATAATCCCACTGCGCACCCCAGGCGATGCAGCAGGCATAGCGGGGCTCCATCGCCGCCGCGCGCGGCGCATAGTAGCCGCCGAGGCTGATCGCCATGACGCCGATGCGTTTCGGATCGACCTCTGGCCGGCTCGCCAGATATTCGTAGACCGGCGTCGCGTAGTGCTCGGTGTCGTGGCGCAGGTAGAGATCGCGGAAGCGGATGCTCTCGCCGTTGCCGGGACCGTCGACGATCAGGCAGGCGATGCCGCGCGCGGCAAGATCGGCGACGCCCTTGAAGTATTGAATCTCCTTGGTGACGTCGAGGCCATCGAAGAACACGACGGCCGGCACCTTGCCGCCGCTCTTCACCGGCTCGGCGTGCACGTAGATCGCCGGCAGGCTCTTGTCGCCGTACAGAATCTCGACGTGCTCGAGCTTCGGCCGCTTGAGGAATTTGGCGGCGTCGCGCAGGCAGTTGACACCGCGCATATAGGCGTCGTTGCCGGCCTTGCTCTTCGGCTGAAGAAAGCGCTCGCCGACGTGATAATAGATGCTGGCGCGCTGAAGATATTGCGCGCCGCTCATTCCGCGGCCTTTGGCGATGAGATCGCGACCGCGGTCTTCGACCGTGCGGCCTTCGCGCGCCCATTCGCGGAACCAGGCGTCGTCGTCGCCGACGCTGCCCTTGAGGCGCACGCCGATGCGATTGATCTCGCCGATCTCGGCGCCGCCCCAGGGCGCGGTATTCAGCCCGATCAGCAGGCCGTGCGACCAGCGGTAGTTCTCAGGGAAATAGACGAACGAGAGTTCTTCTTGCGCGCTCATGAGACAGGTCTTGCGGTGAGAGGACGGAATGAAGCGGCAGAGCCGAACGGGCTCTGCCGGCGTCGGTTCGGATTGCGACGTTTACTGATCGAGATGAATGTTGTTGTCCTTGATCACCTTGCCCCAGCGCTCGACCTCGCTTTTCATCATCTTCGCGGCCGCGGCCGTCGAGCGTTCGCTCGCAGGATAGACCTCGACGCTCTGGTCCGCCCAGCTCTTGACGATTGCAGGGTCCGACAGGGTCTTCTGCATAGCGGCGTTGAGCTTCTCGACGACGTCCTTGGGCGTGCCTGCCGGCGCGAACACGGCCTGCCAGAAGCTGATATCGAGCTTTTCGCCGAATTTGTCGACGAAGCTCTTCACATTCGGCAGCTCGGGCAGCTTCGCCTTCGAGGTGACGCCATAGGCCTTCATGTTGTGGGAATTGACCTGCTGGATGATCGACTGCGGCGTCGCAAAGAAGACGTCGACGTGGCTGCCGATGATGTCGTTTAGTGCCGGCGCAGCACCGCGATACGGGATCATGTCGATCTTGGCGCCGGCCTCCTGCGCCAACAGGGCCGTGGCAAGATGGCCGGTCGCGCCGTAGCCGGGGATAGCGGCTTTCAGGGTGCTCTTCTTCATGAGGGCGAGGAACTGGTCGAGGTCGTTGGCGTCGAGGTCCCTGCGGCCGACAAGCACCAGCGGATTGCGATTGACGAAGATGACGGGGACGAGATCCTTCTCGGTATCGAACGGCAAATTCTTGTACAGCGTGACGTTCGCCGAAATCTGCAGGTTATGCAGGAGAAGCGTGTAGCCGTCCGGTGTCGCCTTTGCCACCTTGTTGGTGCCGATGATCGTGCCGCCGCCGGTGACGTTCTCGACGATGAAGCTTTGCTTGAGCTGCTTTGACAGCGAGTCGGCGATGACGCGGCCGGTCTGATCGGTCGGGCCTCCGGCCGGATAGGGCACGATAATCGTCACCGTCCGGCTAGGATACTCGTCAGCCTGAACGGGTAGGGCGCCGGTGGCCAGACCTGCGGCCGCCAGAGCAAGGATGAATGTACGCCTGATCATGTCTTCCTCCCTAGAACGTTTGTTTTTTGTTTCGTAGCTTCAGCTCTCCGGAATGACCGGCAGCAGCAGGTAAGGCTGCTTGCCGGCAGCGAAATGCAGGGTGTTACGGCAGTCGAAGATCGCAGCGGGCCGGTCGTCCTTGTCGATATGAAGGAACGGGCCGACGCCTCTCATCGGGTAAGGAGCATTCGGCAACGCGATATCCCGACCGTCGACCTCGTAGTCGCGGCCGAGAATGGTGAGTGCGAGTTGGTATCCCGATGGAACCACGATCGAGGTCGGGAGAATTTCCACGTCGAGTTCGACCGGTTCATGCGGTGTCAGTGGCCAAAGCTCATCGTGGGAATGCCAGGGCCGGTAGGGGAGGGTTCGACTTGGGTCGAGCTTGCGATGCGACGCGCGCAGCCAGCCGAGACCGACCGGTACGCGCGGATCGTTCGAGCCGATGAAGGTGACTTCCTTGCCGGCCCGATCGAAGACGCGCAGCACCGCGATGATGTCGGCGTCCGTCGTTTCCGATGAAAGCCAGAGCTTGAGCGTGACCGGGCCGGTGATCTCCAGCGGCCGCGTCGCCGGCGGCAGGCGGAAGGTCAGACCTTCGCCCATCGTCTTGTAGCTCAGCGTTGTCTGCGCGGCCGGCGCCTCGGCCGTCAGGCGTGATCCCGACGGGTCGAGATAGAACTTCGTCCATTTCGTCCGCGCCAGCGGCCATTCGTTCTCGGCACGCAGCACGAATTTCTCGCCGGGGTGGCGGATATTGAGCGAGACCTTCGGCTGCTTGTCCCAGCCGGTGTCTTCGCCCTTGAGGAAGTGGCCAAAGAAACGCTTCTGCAGCGTCTCGCCGTAGTTGCTGTAGAAATGCGTGAAGTGCGTGTCGCCGTGCACCTCGAGCCACTTCTGCGGCGAGCCGGCGCCGAGATAGCCCTCGAAATTGCCGCGCGGGTGCAGGCCCATGCCGCCCCAGTTGGCGGCGGACAGTAGCGGGGCCTCGATCCGCGCGAGGTCGGCGGTTCGGGCACGATAATAATCGTCGATCAGAACGCGGCGTTTCGGCTCGCCAGGCGTATCGGTGCGCCGCGTTGCGAGTTCGTCCTCGCCGATCGTGTCGGGCCCGGCCACGAGTTCACCGGTCACGACGCTGCGCGCGCCGCGCTCACCGACGCCATGTTGCACGCTCGCAACCTGCCGCGGATGCCAGGAATGGAGGAAATCGCTGAGAATGCCCCCGTGGCGGCACAGGTCACGGTAGTAGTCGGCCGCGCCTTCCCAGATGCACAATGCGGCCAGGTGCGGCGGCCGCAGCGCGCCGACGACCCACTGGTTCATTGCATAATATGAAATGCCGTTGATGCCGACCTTACCGTTCGACCACGACTGCGTGCCCGCCCATTCGACGCATTGGTAAAGGTCTTCGCCCTCGCGTGCTGACCAGACGTCGAGCACGCCGGGCGAGCGGCCAGCGCCGCGCGAGTCCACACGCAGGCAGGCGTAGCCGTCCGGCACCCATTTCTCAGGATCGACGAGTTCCCAGTTCTGGAATTTGTTGCTCGAGCCTTGGAGCACTTCGGGTGCGGCCGCGGTCAAGCGCGCCCAATTTCCCTTGTAGCCCTCCTGGAACGACAGCCCTTTCGCGTAGGGGCCATAACTCAGGATAACGGGATACTGGCCGTCTTCGACAGGACGAAAAAGGTCCGCGCGCAACACCAGCCCGTCGTCCATCGCGATTGCGACATCCCAGTCGATGCGCATTCCGTTCCGGGTTTCGGTCTTCGTGCCTGTCATGGGTTCTTGTTCGCGCCTCGAAATACGCCGCACGCCCGTTGATCAAACGACCGTTTAAACGTGCCACGCATGTGCGTTGAGTCAAGCCGTCTTAATGCAAGCGTCGAATGTCGCGGCGGCTTATCGGGCGACGCCCATGCGCAGATGCTTCAAACCCGAATAGACAGTTTCGTTTCGCGGCGTCGCAATGCCGTGCGCGCGGCCGCGCCGAGAGACGTGGCCGTTGAGCCAGTCGACTTCGAGACGATTGCCGCGCAGCACGTCGTGCGCCATGGATGTGCGCATCTCGCGCGGCGCATTGGCGTCGAGGAAGGCAAGCCGCTCCTCGACGAAGCCGTCTTCCAAGGTTACGCCCTCGGCTTGTCCTACACGGAACGTCTCCTGCATGATCTCGCGCAGGAAGCTGCGGGTATCGGGATCCTCGAGAATGCTGCCGAGCGTCGCGCGCGTCAGTGCCGTCGCGCCCGATGTGCCGGTCAAGACCACAAACTTGCGCCAGCGGTCGCGCTGGATGTCGTTCGAGAACTTGACGATGCAGTTCGCCTGCGCCGAGCTCGCCGCAAAGCGCTCGAGCACGGCGTCGTTGCCGCCGTCCGGCTGCCCGAACGTGATAGCGTGGAAGCTGCTGGTGTGCCTAATCAATCCGGGCTCGACGATCACGCTCGACACCGAGGCGACGCCCGGCACGACATGGTGCGATGGCAAAATGTGGGACACGCGCTCGTAGCTGTCGACGCCGTTTTGGAGCGTGATCAGGCGGGTTTCCGCGCCGAGCAAGGGACGAGCGAACGCGGCGGCGTCCTCGACGTCCCACAGCTTGACCGCAAACAGGACGATATCGACCGGCCCGATTGCCGCCGGGTCGTCGGTCACGCTCGGATGCGGCAGATGGGCGTCGCCGTGGACGCTGAGAACGCGTAAACCGTCGCGGCGCATCGCTTCGAGATGAGCGCCCCGCGCGACGAAATGCACGTCGTGGCCGGCAACCGCCAACCGCGCTCCGAAATAAGCGCCGACGCCGCCTGCCGCCAAGACCGCGATTCGCATTGGCTGGTCAGTTCACCGGATGCTGTCGATAATACGCGGCGTCCTCCGCCGACTGCGCCCATCCGGGATTGTTCCGCCAGGCGACGTGCCGCGACAGCATATCGTGGCCGTAGCGCACACGGAACAGGAGCGTGCGGGTCGGACCGTTCTCATATTCATGCACTTCTCCCGGCGGGTGTACGATGAACGACCCTGGTGTCACAGGTACCGTTCGACCCGGGGTGCGCATGGTGCCGCCGCCTGAAAAGCAGAAATATATCTCAGTCGCGTGCGGATGGCAGTGGTTGGGGCTGATCTGTCCCGGTTCCCAGCAGGCGACGGTGAAATCGCCGTCCGCCTCGGTGCCGAGAATCTTCTCGACGTGATGTTTTGGATTCCACTCCTGTTCGCGTTCGAGACTGAAGACGTGCATCGCTCGGCCTCCCTTGAAAGCTTGATTTCGGTGGAGTCGCTTATCGCCGCTTCTTCTTCGTCGCGCCGTGCGCCTGTTTGGCGCCCTTCGTGCGCGCCGCCTTGCGCGGCGGAATGATCGGCAGCAATATGAAATTCTCGCGGCCACCGCCGAGATGGATGGTCGTTCTGCCGCCGTAGACCGAGATCGGCCGGTCGCGCGGGTCGTTGTGCAGGAACGGCCCGTTGCCGGTGAACTCGTTCTTCATGTTCGACAGTTTGCCGCCGGACCCGCCGGGATAGACGTAATCGCAGCCGCGCACGCTCAAAACCACGCGATAGCCCTTCGGGACCACGATGCATGTCGGGATGATCTCGATATCAAGCTCGTAGATATCGCCGGGCTTCAAGGGTTGCTTCTCGTCGTGCGTATGGTACGGCCGGAACGGCAGCGTCAATTTTTTGTCGAGCTTGCGGTGCGAGGCGCGCAGCCAGCCCTGTCCGATCGGCGTGTGCGGGTCGAGCGCGCCCTGAAACACGACTTCCTTCATGTCGGGCGAGAAGATGCGGAGCACGAGGAAGATGTCGGCGTCCTCGGTCGACGACGACACGTGCAGCTTGGCCGCGACCGGCCCGGTGATCTCGGTCTCCTCCGCCATCGGCTCGGTGAGGAAGGTGATGCCGTCGCTCAAGGCGTCAAACGCGACCTTGCTCGCGCTCTTCTCGGGTGACGTCTCGAGTCGATGGCCGTCGGCGATCAAATGGAATTTGGTCCACTGCGTCGACGGCAGCGGCCAGGCGTCCTCGTGGCGGATGACGAAGCGCTCGCCCGGATGACGCACGTTGAGTTGCACCTTCGGCTGTTTGTCCCAGCCGTTCCTCTCGCCCTTGAGAAAATAGCCGAAGAAGCGCTTTTGCAGGTCGACGCCGTAGTCCGTGTAATAATGTGTCCAGTGCTCGATGCCGTGCACCTCGAGCCACTTCTGCTTCGAGGCAGCGCGGAAGAAGCCTTCGTAATTGCCGCGCGGATGCAAAGGCTGGCCGCCCCAGTTCGCCGCCGACAACATCGGTACCTTCACCTTCGACCAGTCCGGCGCCATCGCCTTGTAATAGTCGTCGTCGAACGGATGGCCGAACAGTACCTTGCCCATGTCGTAGCGGTTGGCACCCATCTCCTCTTCGGTGAGCGTTTCCGGCCCCGACACCCAATCGCCGTTCATGCGGCTGCGATGGCCCTTGTGGCCCAGACCGTACTGCACGGTCTTCACCTGCATGTCGTACCAGTTCTGGGCGAAGGTGTTGTAGATGCCGCCGTTGTGGCTGAGCTCGCGATAGAAGTCGGCGAAGCCCTCCCACACGCAGATGGCGGCGAGATGCTTCGGCTGCAGGCTCGCCACCTGCCACTGGTTGATGGCGTAGTAGGAGATGCCGGAAAGGCCGACCTTGCCGTTCGACCACGGCTGCACGCCGCACCATTCGACGCAGTTGGCGAAGTCCCTGGTCTCGCGCGGCGACCAGTGCTCGACATATCCCGGCGAGCGGCCGCAACCGCGGGAGTCCACACGCACGACGACATAGCCGTCCGGCACCCACTTCTCCGGATCGCAGACTTCCCAGCTCTGATATTTGTTGCTCGAGCCGGCCATCACATCCGGCTGCTTCTCCTCCATGCGCTTCCAGGCGGTCTTGTAGCCGTCCTCGAAGTGCAACCACTTGCCGTAAGGGCCGTGGCTGAGGATCACCGGATAGCGGCCCTTCTTGAGCGGGCGGAAGATGTCGCAGCGCAGGACGAGCCCGTCGTCCATCTCGATCGGCATGTCCCATTCGATGCGCATGCCGTCGCGGATCTCGCTGACCTCACGATAACTCATGTGTCGTGCTCCAATGACTGTGCGCGCGGCTATTTCGAGGGGATGACGGGCAGCAGCAGATAGGCCTGCCGATTGGGTCCGGTGTGCAGCGTCACGTCGCCGCCGAAGACCGCCGGCGGCCGGTCGCGCGGATCGTCGTGCAGGAACGGACCGCAGCCGGTCCACACCTTGCCGAGCGTCTCGACGCCGGCGCCCGGCTCGCCGGGGAAAACATAGTCCTTGCCGCGCACCGACAGCGCGATGCGATGCCCTTTCGGCACGGCGATGCAGGTCGGCCAGACCTCGACGTCGACCTCGTAAACCTCGCCGGGCTTGAGCTTCTGTTCTTCGTCGTGAGTGTGATAGGGCCGGTACGGCAGCGTCAGTTTCTTGTCGAGCTTGCGGTGCGAGCAGCGTAGCCAGCCCTGCGCGATCGGCGTGTGCGCGTCGAGCGCGCCCTGGAAGGTGACCTCCTTGAGGTCGGGCGTGAACACGCGCACGACCAGGAACAGGTCGGCGTCTTCGGTCGCCGACGACACCCACAATTTGGCGGCGATTGGGCCGGTGATCTCGGTGTCCGCTTCCAGCGGCCCGGTGAGGAACGTGACGCCGTCGCTTAAGCCCGCATAGGTGACCGCGCCGGCCTTCCTCTGCGGCGACTGCGATATCGTCATGCCGCCGGGCTCGATATAGAGCTTGGTCCACTGCGTGCGCGCCAGCGGCCATTCGCTTTCGTGCCGCTCGACGAATTTCTCGCCGGGATGACGCACCTGCAGTTGCACCTTCGGCTGCTTGCTCCAACCGGCGTCCTCGCCCTTGAGAAAGTGGCCGAAGAAGCGTTTCTGCAGGTCGAGGCCGTAGTTCGTGTAGAAATGCGTCCAGTGCTCGATGCCGTGCACCTCGAGCCATTTGTTGTCGGACGCCGCGCGCACAAAGCCCTCGAAGTTGCCGCGCGGGTGCAGCCCTTGGCCGCCCCAATTGGCCGACGACAAGAGCGGTACCTTCACCTTGTTCCAGTCCGGCATGCGCGACTGCCAGTATTCGTCGGTGTCCAGCTTGCGCGAAATGCAGTCCTCGTAGAAGTCGCGCCGGTTCCTGCCCAGCTCTTCCTCTGTGAGCGTCTCAGGCCCCGACACCCAATCGCCGTTCATGCGGCTCTTGAAGCCGCGCCTGCCGCGGCCGTTCTGTACGGTGTAGACCTGCGCGCGCGACCAATCCTGCACGAAGCCGCGGCAGAAGATGCCACCGTGATGTGCCATATCGCGGTAGAAGTCGGCTGCGCCCTCCCAGGTGCAGATCGCAGCGAGGTGCTTGGGTTGTAGCGCTGCCGCCTGCCACTGATTCTCGGCGTAGTAGGAGATGCCGTTGAGGCCGACTTTGCCGTTGGACCACGGCTGCACGCCGGCCCAGTCGACGCATTGTGCCAAATCCTGCGCCTCACGCAGCGACCAGATGTCGATGACGCCGGGCGAGCGGCCGGCGCCGCGCGAGTCGACGCGGATGCAGACGTAGCCGTCTGGCACCCATTTCTCCGGGTCGACTACCTCCCAGCACTGGTATTTGTTGGTTGAGTCGGTCGGCACGTCCGGCTGGTCGGCGCACATGCGGCGCCACTGGTCGGTATAGAGGTCCTCGAAGTGCAGCCACTTGCCGTAGGGGCCGTAGGTCATGATGACCGGGTATTTTCCCTCGACCACCGGCCGGTAGACATCGCAACGCAGAACGATGCCGTCCTCCATCGGGATCGGCATGTCCCAGTCGATGCGCATCCCGTCACGAACTTCACTCTTCTCGCGATAATCCATCGCTCGCCCCTACCAGTGCTGACTGTCATTGCGGGATGATGATCAGGCGTGATGCCGCGCAAGCCGGCGGCCGTCGGCGCCGAACAGATGCAGCCGCTCCGGATCGAACGACAGCGACAGCGGCGCGCCGACCTGCACATCCGCCATCGCCAGGCCCTCGCTGATGGCGACGAAGGCGCGTTCGCTGCCGGCGTCGAAATAGAGCAGCGTGTCGCGGCCGAGCGGCTCGACCAGCCGCACCGGCAATGACGCCGCCTGGGGTCCTCCATTGTTGCTACCGACACCGACATGCTCGGGGCGGATACCGAGCGTGATGGGGCCGGGCTTGGCATTCTGGAGGCGACCTGGCAGCGCGACGTCGAAACTCGCGGAGCGGAAGTGCGCGCCGGCGCCATTTTGCACGATCTCTCCGGCCACCAGGTTCATCGACGGTGAACCGAAGAAGTCCGCGACGAAGTAGCTCACCGGATTGGCGTAGATGTCCATCGGGGAGCCGACCTGCTCGACCTCGCCTGCGCGCATTACCACGATGCGGTCGGCAAGCGTCATCGCCTCTTCCTGGTCGTGCGTGACGTAGATGAAGGTACGGTTAAGCACCTGATGCAGGCGATCACATTCGGCGCGCAGTTCGCGACGCAATTTGGCGTCGAGGCTCGACAGCGGCTCATCGAGCAGGAAGGTCGACGGATTGGTAACGAGCGTGCGCGCCAGCGCAATGCGTTGCGATTCGCCGCCCGAGCACTGTCCCGGCATCTTACCGAGAAGGTGCGTGATGCGCACCATCTCCGCCACCTCTTGAACGCGCTTGACGCGCTCGGACTGGGGCACTTTCTTCATGCGTAAACCGAACTCGATGTTCTGCGCGACGTTCTTGTGCGGAAACAGCGCGTGGCTCTGGAACACCATGCCGAGCCCGCGGTCGCGCGGCTCCAGGTCATTGACCACCTGTCCACCGATGCGGATTTCGCCCGAGGTCGGATCCTCGAAGCCGGCGATCATGCGCAGCGTCGTGGTCTTGCCGCAGCCGGAGGGACCGACGAAGACGACGAACTCGCCGTCCTCGATACTCATGTTGAGGTTTCTCACGGCGGCGACCGCGCCGAACGATTTATGCAGATTGACGAGTTCGATACGCGCCACCGTCTATCTCCGTACCATTCCAAAACTGAAGCCACGCGCGAGATGCTTACGGATGATTAGGCCGACGATCATCAGGGGGATCGTGATGCCGACCGCGAGCGCCGCCTGGCGCCCGTAGACGCGGCCTTCGGTCGAGCCCTGATATTTCGAGAGCTCGATCGGCAGCGTCGACACTTGCGTCTTGGTGAGGATCAGCGCCAGCAGGTATTCGCTCCAGGTCAGGATCAGGATGAACAGGAAGGTCGCGACCAGGCCGGAGCGGATCAGCGGCAGCACCACCTCGAAAATCGTGCGCCAGCGCGAGGCGCCGAGGATTTCGGCGGCCTGCTCCACCTCGAGCGGCACCTCGTCGATGAAGCTCTTGGTCATCCAGACGGCGTAAGGCAGCGTCGTCAGGAAGTAGACCATGATCAGGCCGATGCGCGTGTCGAGCAGCCCGAGCGCGGAGTAATAAAGCGATAGCGGCGCGACCACGACGATCGGCGGGATCATGCGCAGCATCAAGAGTTGGAACATGCGCGCTTCCGACAGGATGCGATAGCGCGAGACGCCGTAGGCGAGGATCGAGCCGAACAGCACCGACAAGAATGTCGAGGTGCTGGCGATCACCGTCGAGTTCCACAGCGACACGAACGGCTTCTGCGAGGAAATTGCGTATTGCGTCTGCGCGTACTGCTCCGCGCCGAACCAGACGTTCATGTAGTTGGCGAGCGTCGGCGGATGCGGGAAGTAGACCGGCGGCCAGGAGAACCACTGCGTGTCCGGTTTGAACGAGGTCGCGACCATCCAGTAGATGGGGAAGGCCGCCATCAGCGCCCAGCCGGTCAGGATGACGTAGCGTACGGTGGACGAGAGCCGGCGACGCTGGGTCTTGGTCATCGCCATGTCACGCCTCCGTTTCCTTGGCGCCCTGCTCGTACATCGCGTCGAGCGAGCGCTTTTCGCGGCGCAGAAGCTGGATCGCCACCAATACGATGACGATCATCAGCAGCATCACGATGTAGGACATCGCGGCGCCCTTCGAAATTTCGAAGTACTGCCAGGTGGTCATGAAGATGTAGACCGGCAGCGTCTCGGTAGCGCTGCCCGGGCCGCCCTGGAACAGGGCCCAGGTCTTGGGGAATTCGGCCATCGCTTCGAGAAAGCGCAGCACCAGCGCCAACAGGATCACAGGCCGCAGCAGCGGTACCTGGACTTCCCAGAAGATACGCCACTTCGAGGCGCCGAGAATCTCCGCCGCCTCGATGGGCTCCTTCGGGATCGCGGAGAGGCCGGCGAGCATGATGATGAAGGAGAACGGAGTCCAATTCCAGACTTCGAGGCAGGCGACCGTGAACAGCGCGATGTGCGGGTTGGTCAGCCATGACGGCTTGAAGTCGACGCCAAGGAGGATGGAGATGACGTCGTTGATCGGGCCGTTTTGGTAAAGCAGCATTTCCGCCGTGTAGGCGACGACCACCGGGACTGTCAGCATCGGCAGGATGAAGATGACATAATAGATGGCCTGGCCGTGGAAGGGCTTGTACATCAGGTAGGCGAGCAGGAAGCCGAACACGAAGCAGCCGATCGTCGAGCCGGTGGCGAATGCGAGCGAGCGCACCACCGCCCAGCCGAAGCGCGGATCGGTCAGCACGTCGCGGAACAGGTCGAGGCCGACGTAATCGGCGTCCCACCAGGAGCTGAGGTAGACCGTCCACTGATGCACGGAGAAATAAAGCTGCAGCAGCAGCACCGGCGTCAGCAGGAACAGAAACAGGCCGATCAGCGGCAGCAGCAGCGTCAGCTTGAAGCGCCGCACCGCGCGCCGCCGCGACACCGTGCGCGTCGACGTTGCGAGCGGAGCATCTCGAGCCGGGAGCGCGCTGACTGCCATGCCTTGCCTCGACCGCCGGAGAAGAAGCGGACGGGCCACACGCCCGTCCGCAGTCGTGTCGAACGCTGCGCGTTCAGGCCGGGGTGTCGCGCTTCGGCATAACCGCCTTGTAGCTCGCCAGGTCCTTCTTCAGCTTGCTCTGGCCGATGCGCTTGATGATGCCGGCCCATTCCTGCTCGGTCTTCTTCAGCACGTCCTTGGCAGGCAGTTGCCCGACATAGGCCTCCGACAGGTTCTTGCCGAGCGCGTCCTGGAACTCGAGATAGCCGGTGAGGTAGATCGGCGGTGCGACGACCTTGAAGTTCGTCTCGATCGCCTTCACGCCCTCCGGGCTGTAGGCCTTTTTCACCAGCGGCGACGACATGTGCTCGGTCGACCATGCGTCGTTGAAGGTGTTGACCGGGTCGGTGACGATCGGGATCGAGTTCTTACCCGAGCCGAGCCACAGAGCGAGATAGGCGGCCTGCGCCTTGCGTGGGCTGTACTTATTGATGAGGATCGCGGCGAGCGGCGACGAGATCGAGCGGTACATGCGCTTGCCGCTGAAGTCGGAGCCGGGCACGAGGCCGTAGAGCCATTTTCCCGTGGTCTTCGATTTCTCTGGGTTCTCGTTGAGCTTGGCGGTGCCGTCCCAGTACTGGCAGCTCACCACGTGGCCTTGCGCGATACGCGGGATCATTTGCGGCGTGCCCCAGTTCGCGGCCTCCGGATGGTTGACCTTCTTGTCCTGCAGATAAATGTCGACGGCATACTGGCCGGCTGGCGTGTCGAGCGTCGGCTTCATGTCGTCATCGAACGGGAAGCCGCCCGCACTGTAGAAGATCATGTACCACCAGGTGACACCGTTGGCACGGTTGCGAAGATTGCCCGAGCCGTAAAGGTCCTTCGACGGATCCATGAGAAATTCCTGCAGCCGCAGGTTCTCCTCCCAGGTCTCCGGGAATTTCAGTTCCTTGCCGAACTTGTCTGCGAATCGCTTCTTATTATCGGGATTCTCGACCAGATCCTTGCGGAGATATTGGATATGGACGTTGCCGTCGGTCGGCACGCCGTAGGTGTGGCCGCCATAGGTCATGAAGCTGCCGTAGTCGCCGACCGCCTCGAACTTGAAGTTCGCCTTCTTAATGTATTCATCCAGCGGTTCGAGGTACCCAGCCGAGACCAGCGACGGGATCATGTTGGAATCGATGTGAATGAAATCGAACTGCGGCGAACGCGACAGCGCTTCCGCCATTGCGCGCTGCGGAGCGTCGAAGATGGAGATGTCCTGCACCGCGCCGATGCCGATGCCCGTCTGCTTCTGAAATTCCGCGATCACCGGCTGCATCGGCACGAGATAGGGCGACCAGATCATGCCGTTGACGCCGGCCGGCCCGGCCGCCTTGGCTGCGGCGATCGTGCTCTCTTCCATCGTCGCCGCTTGCGCAAAGGGCGTTGTGCCGGGAACGAAATTCGCCATCGTCAGGCCGAGACCGCCCTGGACGAAGCCGCGCCGCGAGATATCGAACTTACCCATGACGTCCTCCCTGTTGGCCTTTGCGGCCTTGCTGACGTGTGCGAGCGCAAACAAAAGCGGCCTGCCTCTGTGAGAGCAGGCCGTGCGTTGGCGCAGCGATAACGATGATGCTGGGCGGGCAATGTTTGACGTGACCGCTACAGCCGCATTGCAGCCGAGATCGGTCGGCGACGTCGCATGTGTCGGGAGACATCACAAATCCTCCCCGCTTGGCTGACGCATAGAACGCGTTTGCGTCTTTGCTCGTCGCCAAACACACTTCGGCGTTTTCAGTCCCTTTGTCCGCGCACTGATGGCGTGGTGCTATCGATCATAAGTGGAAGCGATGTCGTCCGCAACACGCGTCGGCCGCGATACGTCCAGCAGGTGAGGGAGCCGCTCGCGCGCACGCTCCTCTTGCAGAGAGCGTCCATTCGGTCATCATCTGTCGATCATATGGCGGTCTGCTGAAGGGGTTTCACGATGGAAAAATTGCGCGCACCCACGCTTTCAGCACATGGCGCGGTGATGCCGGTCATCGGCTACGGCACGATGGAATTGCCGCAGCGACCCGCCGAATTGGTCGCTGCGGCCATCGCGTCCGGTTACCGGCATATCGACACTGCGCGCAAGTACGGTACTGAGCAGTTCGTCGGTGAAGGCATGCGCGCGAGCAAGATCGCGCGCAGTGAGTTGTTCGTCACCACCAAGGTCACGGAAGAGAATGCGCGCGAAGCCGATTTCATGCTTTCGGTCGAGACCAGCCTGAGAACGCTCGGCCTCGACTACGTCGACCTCTTGCTGGTGCATTGGCCGCAGCCGAAGGTGCCGTTCAAAGAAACCTTGGGCGCGCTTGCGAAAGCGAAACGACAGGGCATGACTCGTCATATTGGCGTATCAAATTTCACGCTGGCCATGCTCGACGAGGCGGTGGGCGTCTGCCCCGAGCCGCTTGTCACCAACCAGATCGAGTATCATGCCTATCTGCCGCAAGACCGGATGCTCGCCGCGCTGAAGCGGCACGGCATGATCCTGACGGCCTATTGTCCAGTGGCGCGCGGCAAGCTGCTGGCCGATCCCGTCGTCGGCGAGATCGCCAGGGCACACGGCAAGACACCGGCGCAAGTCTGCCTGCGCTGGCTCGTGCAGCAGCCGGGGGTTGCAGCGGCCCCGCGCGCGCTCGAGGAGGGTCATATTGTCGAGAACCTGGACATCTTCGACTTCACGCTCAGCGACGGCGAGATGCGCCGCCTCTCTGCGCTGCGCAAACAGCAGATCAGGATCGCCGATCCGCCGGAGCGGGCGCCGAAATGGGATGTCGAGGCCGTGCTATAGGGGCAAGTCCTGGTGGGCTGACGGAATAGGAACATGGACGCGGTCACGACCAAGAGCAAATTTCGCCTGGAAGAAGCGACGATCGCCGAGTTGCATGATGCGATCCGCACGGGCGAGACGACCTGCCGGAAGGTGGTCGAACATTATCTGGCGCGTATCCGCACCTTCAACGGAGTGTCCAGCATGTTGGTCACGCCGGATGGCGCACCCGTGCCGGATGTGCCGGGAGTTGTGCGCGGAATGGCCCCGCTGAAGTTCCCGACCCAGACGGTCAAGGCTTCGGACATCCTGCCCGATCTAGACCATTACGAAGGTGTGCCGCTGGAGTTCGGCCGCATGGCGCCGACCGCGTCCGATCCCGAAGTGCACCAGCAATACGGCATGATCGTCGGCATTCCGAACGCCGGCCAAGTCAATGCGCTGGCAACGCTGAATATCCGCGGCGAGCGCTCGGTGACCTGCAAAGGCGATTTCGACCGGCATCCCTTGCTTGGGCCGCTTCCCAAGGGAGCGCCGCCGATCTGCGAATATTTCCGGCGGCTGCCTGACGCACTGGAGCAGGCCGCGGCGCTCGATGCGCAATATGGGCGCACTCCCGACCTGGAGCGGATGCCGATGTACGGCGTCGTGTTCTCGTTCAAGGATTCGTTCGACGCGAAGGACATGCGCTCGACCGGCGGCGCCGACGCGCGCTACGACATGGATGTTCCCGCCCGCGACCATGTTCTCGTCGATCAGTTGCGCAAGAAAGGCGCGATCATCTTCGCCAAGGCGGTGTGCACCGAGTACAACGGCCGCGGCGGCGGCGATCCCGGCGGGCGGCACAAGCCGGACAGGGTGCTTCCGTCGACCATCGGCTACCAACGCAGTTCATGGGGCGGCAATCCGTCGAATCCGTACGATACGACGCGTTCGGCCTCGCTCGGATCGAGCTCCGGCTCGGCGCTGTCGGTCAGCGTCAACTTCGTCATGGCGAGCATCGGCGAAGAGACCCGCGCCTCCTGTCGCGGACCATCGAACCACAATGCCGTGGCCCTGATCCTGCCGCACAAGGCGATGCTCGGCTTCGATGGCGGGGCCATCGGCGCCGACATCTATTGCGACCGCAGTGGTGTGCACTGCCGCACCGTCGTCGACTGCGCCAAGGTGCTCGACGCCCTGAAAGACGCCGAGAGCGGCTACTACGACCCGCGCGACATCTACACCACGGTGCCGCGCTCTTCAGTGTTGACCGACGGATACGCGCGACACGCCAAGCGCTCCGGCGCCGCCGGGGCATTGCGCGGTCTCCGCATCGGCGTCATCCGCGAGTCGATGGTCTACAAACCGGGATCGAAGACCGAGCAACCGATCGTCGAAGCCGCAGTACGGGAAATCAAGGCGGTGCTCGCTGGGCATCTTGGCGCGGCTTTGGTCGAATCCGACCATCGCTGGTGGACGCCGGATCCGCAAATCGAGCGCATGCGCGTCGATTACCGCCGCGCGCTGGCGCAGCTCGTGCCGGTGTTCATGCCGGACATTCTGTTTCGGCTGAACAAGGAAGGGCAGCCGCTGTTCGCCGAGTTCGCCGAAGCCATCGTGCGAACCGAATTTCAGCCTGGCAAATTCTTCGGCACTGGAAACATGCAGCCGATGGATTATCTGGTCGGGCTTGCCGAAGGCGCGATCGAGCCGCCGGCGAATTTTGACCTGGCGACGATCCAGCAGCAGGAACTGGCGCCGACATTCCGTTTCCATATCTCACAATACCTGACGCGCCGCGCCGCCGATTGGCGGGAAAAGGACTTTACGGAAAGCCTCGACAGCTGGGCGGCGCTCAACGCGCGCTCGAAGTTCTGGGGTGACGATCAGCGCGCTGCCTTCAAGAACTGGGAAGAGATCGCCGACCCACGCAATCCATTGGGCGAGCGTCAGGGCGTTAACGAGCGCATCATGCTGCGCGAACTGCTCCGTCGCGCCGACATGATGGTCATTCTCGAGAACAGGCTCGACGCGCTGGTGCGGCTGCACACGCCGTTTCCGCCGGCGCGCATCGGCGGCGCCGGACAGCCGGGCCTGCCGAGCAATCTGACCTTGGAGTCACTGAGCGGCCCTAATGCAGGCTTGACGGAGGTGCTGATTCCGGCCGGCTATGTAACCACGGCATACGATCCGGTTTTCACCCTCAGCGCCGATCGCCAACGCTACGATTACACGCCGACCGACGTGCCGACGTCCTTACCCGAACCAGGGCTGCCGTTCTCGCTGGTCTTCCGCGCCGAGCCGGGGCGCGAAGACGTAGTGCTCGAGATCGCATCGGCTTACGAGAACGCGAGCCGCCGGCGTATTCCGCCGCCGTCATTTCCGCCGCTTTAGCACGCGGCATCTCAGTGGCAACTCGGTTGAGCCGTCCCGCTCGACCGAGAAAGGTCCGCGCATATCGCTCTCATTGCGGGATGGCACGCGTGTTCCGCGAGCGATGATCCGACCGACTTATTCACCCCGGCCCAACTGGCGCGAATGGCACCGTACCAAAGCCGATCCCGAGACGTAGTCGAACCCGCTGATTGCCTTGTCGGCGCGCGCTCGCTCGCGCGAGAAGACGTTGGCGGTAGCGGCGCGGGTGGGGCAGCTACTTCGATGCCATGAAGATCGCGCCTAAACCTCTTCGAGCGTGAAGGGCCGTTTGAAGGTCGGCTTGCGCCGCTTGGCGCGAGTCATCGCCGCAGCGCATACAAAGCGCGCCGCTGCAGATATTCGCGCACGTCCGAAACCAAGGGGCCGACCGCCTGCACTGCCGCCTTGAGTTGCGGCGCTGGCCTCCCCAATTCGCGTACCCAATGCCGCATTTCGGCGGGCGCATCGACATTGATGCGGATGCGGTCGCTAGGGCCCAACAAGCGGGCGTCCCTGGGGATTTCTAGATTGGCGGTCATCGTGCCTCCTGAAAAGGTGCGGCGCGGGCGAGCCGCGCACCCGGGACGAAAAACGTCGCATGTTTCGCTTGCTGATGAAGTGTTTCACTTGTTGATGCAACGTGCGCCTAATCGATGCGCAAGTCGAGAAAATACGGCGAGAGCGTTGCTCCTAATTTGCCGTCAATGCTTTACGATCCACCCTCGCTAAGGCGGCGCAGAACCGCCATATTGCGACGAGGCGCGCTCGTAATTACGCCGCCAAAAATGGCGCCGATCACCGCGCCGAAGATCGTCCACTGATGGTCAATTGACTCCCTCGTGCTTTCGGAGAATTTGTATTTCTTTAGTGATGAGAACGCCGATGAGAACAGAAATCATGAGCGTCCCTCGTTAAAGCGTCACCGCGACGCGAAACGTTCGAATGTCCGCCGAGCAGCCATTCGACAGGGAGGCGACCCAAGTCACATTGATTCGTAGCACCGAGAGCGATGCCTACTTGGACGCGTTCACCGTGCGCGGCTGGCCGGCTAGCAAAACCCCCAAAAGTGAACTGTGCACTTCGAGGTGTCCGTTGTAGTTGATGAAGGCCAATTTACGAAACTTGTTCATGAAGCGGCTGACGCGCGATCGGGTCGTCCCGATCATTTCCGCCAGGGTCTTCTGACTGATCTTGGCGAGAATCGGCTCCGGCTTTCCTTCCTTCCCGAAATTGGCCAGCAGCAAGAGGCGCGCGAGCCGCTTTTCCGTGGAGTTGAAGAGCTGGTCCACCAGGTCTTCTTCGGCTCGGGCGATTCTCGTCAGGATATGCGAGACAAACATCTGCGAAAACGAAGGCTCGTCGCGTAGGAGCTCGCTGGCTCTCCTTCTTCGTCACCTGCATCGTCTCGCATTCCGACATCGTAGACGCCGTCGCCAACCGCTTGGGCTGTCCGATCAGGCAACTCTCTCCGACAAACTCATCCGGCCCCAAAATAGCGATAACGGCTTCCTTTCCGTCTTTCGACAAAACGGCGACTTTGACCCTAACCTTCTTGATATAGAAGACGGAGTCGGCGTCGTCGCCCTGTGCAAAAAGGACCTGCCTCTTCGAATATTTGGAAATGTCCCGACCGGGAGCGAACCGTCGCCAGAAATAGCGCCGGATCGAATACAGGAGGAGCAGCCGCTTTGCGACGGTTGCTTTGCTTGCCCGGACGTATTCGTGAACGGCGAGACATCATTGCCTCCTCAAAGCGCCGAAAACCTACGCAACGAATGTCGGCACGAGCGTCGCTGTTCGTCATTGATGCGCCGTTGCGCCGAAGCAAACAAGAACATAGCGGCTGCAGGCCCGGGCCATCTGCAATCGATCACGATCCCGTGACAGTCCCGTGGTCGCGAAGGTCCAGAAGGGGTGCGGCAATTGCGCCCGAATCGAGCAAATCACGACTACATGGTCAAAATGGCACAGCCAGCGTTGTTCCGCCGGACTAGCTTGGCCCATCACCGAAACACCCTCGGGCTTCGGTGACTGAGAGACAGCGCTGCGCTCCCGCCCGCAATTCGGGAGGCTACAATGAAATCCGTTTCGGCCCAGAACATCTTCTTCGACGACGACGCAACGAAAGTCATGGGCACGGCCTTCGACAGGGCATGCAAGTCGATACCGAATTTCTCCGGCACCGAAAGAATGCGCGTATTTTTTGCGAAGCGAATCCTCGAAGCCGCCCGACATGGCGAGCGCGATCCACATCATCTGCATTTGCAGGCGCTCAATGGTGGCACGATCAAAAGTGTGCGAGCGCCAATCGCTGGCGTAGTCCGGGATGTCCCCGTCCCGGCCTACGCACGGGTCCCGCTCACAGCGTGACCACGGGCGAGTCCGGCTGCTTCCCCCGCAGCCGGGCTCGCTCGCGACTCAAAGGACGCGACCCGTATCGTGTCTCGGGCGTACATTCGATGTACGCCGCACATCAACGCATAAAGCGGTTCGCGTTCGAACCAGAGCGAGTCGCTCGCTTAGGCGAGGTCTTCATATGATCAAGTAGCCTGGCAAGCGTACTGCGGCACGCTCGTTGGATAAATCTGCCGTCCGGCTCCTTCGACGCAATACATGACATAAGACACGTCATGCCGCTTTATCGTCTATGCGCCGGGTCCGCGCTATCAGGGCAACGGAAATGCGGGTCAGTGGAATTCGAATGCGTGCAGCCAATCGCCGGCCGCACCCGGGTACACCCCTGCATCAATCAGTAACGCGGCGGCCCTGGGGTCGCGCCATCAAGGCGGGCGCCACGCCCGCCTTGAATTATTTGCGACGACTGCCGCTGCCAATCGCCGTCCGATATCAGCGGACGTCCGAGAATTTGACTCACCTCAATGTTTATCCGTCGACGATTTGATTGCATCACCGGTGATGGTGACACGGTCAGCCGCGCTCGTGGCTGCGGCATTACTGGGTCTTGTCTTGGGACCGGCGCTCGCAGCCGAAAGTGAGACAGAAGAGTGCGGCCTTGCGTCGGTTTATTCCGGCGTGAGCGAAGAAACCGCGAGTGGAGAAGATACCAGCTCCGAGTTGTTAACCGCGGCGCATCGCACGCTGCCGTTCGGCGCACTCGTCAATGTCAAGAATCAGGACAACGGACGTTCGGTCGTGGTGCGCGTCACCGACCGCGGACCGTTCGTCGGCGGAAGAATCATCGACGTATCTCAGATCGCGGCGCGCGAACTGGGCTTCACCGGTCTGGCGAAGGTCTGCCTTGCCATTGCTTGGATGCCTACCAGCGCCGACCACGTCGGGAAGTGATTGTGCGGCGGACAGCTGCCCTTAGGCGGGCTGCGATCAAGATTGATTTGCCTCAATGCGCACGCACACCACCCGTCGAATATTATTCTTCAATTACAACACCGATTCCCGGAGCGCCGGGATGCAATGCAAATCATCTGCCTGACAAGGAGATTGCCATGAACAGGATCCAGTTGGCGAAGCGAGCCATCGTGATCGGTATTGCCGGAACGATGGTCTTGTCCGACGCAGTGCCCGTCTTTGCGGCGCCGGTGCCTTCAAGCACGGCTATCGTCAAGGCGAGCGCGCCGGATATGATTGACCATGTCCGCTCGCGTCGTAGCCAGCGTGTGGGCGCCGGCATCGCGCTTGGCGTGATCGGCGCTCTTGTCGGCGCGGCGGCCGTTCAGAACCAGTACTACTACGGCGGCCCCGGCTATTACGGCGGGCCCGTCTATTATGGAGGTCCGGGCTACTATGAACCCGGCTACTACGGCGCCGCCGGTTATTACGGCGGCTACCGCTACGATCCCGGTCCGGAAATCGCGCTTGGCGTGATCGGTGCTGCGGCCGGCGCGATTGCCGGCGCTCCGTACCGAACTCCCCGGCTGCGGCGTGGCGCCTGCTGGATCGAGACGGACCCGCGTGGCTTCGGCTATTGGGGTCAGTGCCGCCGCTGACTTTCGCTGCATGCAGTGGGTGCGCCCGATAGTCGGACGCCTCACCGTGTGTAACGACAGATATCGATCGCGCATCATCCCTTGGGAGATCACCCTGATGTCTCGACTTCGGATCTATCTCACGGCCACCGCGGTCGCAGCGGCGATAAGCGGCAACGCCATGGCACAAACACCGGCAGCGCCCCCCGCGACGCCAGCCGCGCCGGCGGCGTCCTCCCCCGATACGTCAAAGCCTTCGACGGCGGCCCAGGTCGAGAAATGGACCACGAAACAGTGGGAAGCGGCGAAGAAGACGTGGGCCAAGGACAAGAAGAAATGGTCCGGCTGCCGAATGCAGGTCAAAGAGAGCAAGCTGAGCGGCCGCAAGAGCTGGTCGTTTCTCTACAAATGTATGACGAATTGAAGCGTCTTCTTGCTTTTGTAATGCCGTCTCGGCGTCCGGGGGTATCGAATGCTGAATCGCAACGTTCTCTATCTCGTCATCAGCGTGCTTGCGGTCGCCGCGGTCGTGTTCGGCTATCAGCTTTATCAGGAACGGCAGAAGACCACCGGCATTGAAATCAACGTCGGCAAGGGCGGTATATCGATCGAGAAAAAATAGTGCTTCAATTGTCCACTATCGTGACCGGCCGGGCGCTTCTCGGGAATCCGGCAGTTCGAAGTTCCATATAATCGGTTAGGACCCTGCAACGGAGACAACACCATGTCGCTTGGGCTCATTCTCGTCATCATCCTCGTCATTTTCCTGTTCGGCGGCTTCAGCGGCCGCTTCGGCGGATACGGCTATGGCTACGGCCATGGCGGCGTCGGTCTCATCGGCACCATCCTGATCATTGTCGTGATCCTCATGCTGCTTGGGCGGATCTGACCCGACGATTTAGCGCATGGGCCGCCTGCATCTAGAAAGCCACCTCGTTACCCGCATCGGCTGGTTGCGGGCGGCGGTGCTCGGCGCCAATGATGGCATCGTTTCGACCGCGAGCTTGATCGTTGGCGTTGCAGCGGCGGCTGCGACCCAGAACGACGTCCTAGTCGCGGGCGTTGCGGGATTGGTCGCGGGCGCCATGTCGATGGCGGCCGGCGAATATGTATCGGTCAGCTCGCAATCCGACACCGAACGGGCGGACCTCGCACGCGAACGCAGGGAGCTGAGCGACAATCCGGCCTTCGAGCTTGATGAGCTCGCAGAAATCTACGTCAGCCGGGGTGTCGACAAGCCGCTTGCATTACAGGTCGCACGGCAGCTCATGAAGAAAGACGCGCTGAGCGCCCACGCGCGCGACGAGCTTGGAATTTCGGAAATCACCACCGCGCGCCCCGTGCAGGCCGCGTTGACTTCCGCGGCGTCCTTTTCGGTCGGGGCGGCAATGCCGCTGCTCATGGTCGTCGTATCGCCCGCGGCCCTGCTTGTCCCAATCGTGTCCGGTGCATCCTTGGGATTCCTTGCTCTTCTGGGGGCAATTGGCGCAAAAGCCGGCGGCGCAAACGTCTTGCGCGCCACCGCCCGCGTGACATTCTGGGGCGCGTTTGCGATGGCTCTCACCGCCGGCATCGGGAAATTAATCGGTACGGTCGTTTGAGGGTTAGTGCCTGCGGAGGCATCGTCGGCCAGCCGATTATCGGCGAATGGTCAGTCAGTCTATCAACTCGCTGAACCGTTACCCCTGACGCTTGCGGTTGCGTCATGCCTCTCGGGCGATCATCGGGTTGCCGTCGCAATGGTGCGCATATCGGTTTGAGCATCCCTGATTCATCGAGGAGCAGCGCTCGAACCGGCCGTCTACCAAGTAACACACTCGACCCAATGGCCGAGTGCGGACGCAAGAGGCTGCCGACGACTTTCTCTAATGGATGACGACTTTCTCCAAGGGATAATGCCAGGTGAGCGCGACCGGCCTCATGGAAAACGAAGGGAACCGCCCGGGGCGGCTATCGGTTCTTACGATGTCAATGGGAATGCAGGTCACGATGAGCGACGATTCGAGCCGCACAGAACGTATCCGCCAGCAGGCCTACCTGATGTGGCTGGAGGAGGGGAGACCGGAAGGCGGAGATGCGGAGCGCTGGGAACTGGCTCGGCAAACCGTCGACCATATGGATCGGCTGGTGGAAAAGGAGAGTCGTCGGCGGGCACGCGTTGATCCGGGACAAAAGGATGAGCGAATACAGGCGCGGGCCTACCGTATCTGGCTCGATGAGGGCCGCCCGGAAGGCAAGTATCTGGAGCATTGGGAGCGAGCGAAGGCCGAGGTCGAGGAAGAGCTGGCCATGACCGAGGGCGACCAGGAGCTCAAGCAGGCCCAGTGACGCCGGATACATGACTTTCCGGCACCGCTCAGCGAGTCCTTCGTCGCCACGAGGGACTCGAGCGCTTCCGCTCTGTGGCGCTGTTCAGCGCTGATGGTCAGACTTCTTGTCCGCGCCAGGAGGGCGCGCTCCGGGGTGCGGTTTCTATCAGCCTTCCAGAAAGTGACCGAAGGCGGCGAGTGGCCTCACGCGATCGCAAATAATCTTTGTGATCGCTAACATTGGCACAGACAATATTGCGCCAGGAATTCCCCACAGCCAGAACCAGAAAACCAGAGATGCAATAACCAGGACGGGGTTCAGGGTGAACCGCCTGGCGAGCAACATCGGCGTGACCGTCTCTCCTTCGACCAAGTGGATTATCAGATAAAGCCCCGCCGGAACGAGTGTCAGCCAGAGCGTGTCACCGGCCAGCGCGCCTGCGAGAAGGAAGACGACCAATCCTAATAGCGGCCCCAGAATCTGAACAAAGTTCAGCAGGAAGGCGATGGTCCCCCATAGGAGGGGATCGCCGACGCCGGTAATCCACATGACTGCTCCGGTGGCGAGCCCGACCACGGTATTCATGAGCGTGATCGTCAGGAGGTAGGCTGTGATGTCGCTCTCGATTTGCTGCGCTATATCGACGACCTGACGCTTGCTGCTGAAGCGCGGCATGATTTCCACAAGGCGCTGAAGGAACACATCGCCAGTCATAAGAATGAAGAAGAGAAACAGGAGCGTTGTGAAGAAGCCGCTCGCGAACGAGCGCATCCCGGTGAACAGTTTCGCCAGCAAGGCCGGGCCCATCGCAGAGTTCGCGCCGGCGTTCCAACCAGCGAAATGCTCAATTTGGCTCCAAAAGGTCTGGAACGCCGACAGGGGCACTTCGAGAAATCTGAGACGTTCCACCAGCCTCGGGACTGCATCGGGAAGCTTTGCAGCCCACGTGGTAGCCGGGGCGGATATGGCCGTGCCCAGGCCAACCACGACCGCGAGAACGGCAATAACCAGTATCAGGGCGGAAAATATCCTCGGCGCGTGGAGCCGCTCAAGGAGGCGGTCCGCGGGCTTGAGGAGAAGGGACAGGACGAAAGCCAACACGAACGGCCAGATGATTTCAGCCGCGACGTAAAGCACGCTGAAGAATGCGATGCAGAAAAGGCCGCCCAGGTAGAATGTCTTCGGATCGGAGGGGAGAGGCATCGCCTCTTCGCCAGGCTCAGTGCTGGTCAATGCGGACCGATCTTGCTCATGTGGCAGCATTATGCCCGTCCGACGCTTTGACGTCGCCGAGAACATCGTGCCCGCAGTCAGGCGGGACGGGGCCGGATCGGTGAAGAGTCAAATCCGTTACCTTCATTGGCCAAGACGATGCCAATCGCGGGCTCCGCCGATTGTTCCGCCCTTCAGGCCGGAACCGAAAATATATAAAAATCGGCGAAGACTGTTTCGACGGAAGATGAGCACCATCTTAAAGCTATCCAAAGATCGTGCTTGAAAGAGAGTTTCAATGACCAATCAAGACCAGAAGCAGAACAACGACCCGAAGACCGCGCAGCAGAATCAGGGCGACCAGCCGAAGCAGAATCCGGGCCAGCAGGGCAATAACGCCGCTCCGCAGAACCAGAAATAATACCGGCAATCGCCGACGACATCAGAGCCCCGCTCCGGTGGGGCTCTTCCGTCTGCGGGCGTCCTATCGTCATAACCAGAGACTGGATTACCCATGGCCAAAGCGCCGAAGATGCTTGCCGACCTGTTCCACGACACACTCAAGGACGTGTATTTCGCCGAAAAGAAGATCTACGCGACGCTTCCCAAGATGGCGAAAGCTGCGCAGAACGAAGACCTTCAGGCGGCTTTTGAGAAGCACCACGGCGAGACCGAGGGACAGATCAAGCGCCTCGAAGATGTATTCGATGAAATTGGTGAGAAGCCGCAGGGTAAGACCTGCGACGCCATCATGGGCATCCTCGATGAAGGTGCGGAGATCATGGACGAGTACAAAGGGTCGCCCGCGCTTGACGCCGGTCTCCTCGCCGCAGCGCAGGCGGTGGAGCACTACGAAATATCGCGCTATGGCACGCTCTGCGCGTGGGCAGACGAGCTTGGGTATTCCAAGGCCGTGAAGCTTCTCGAGGCCACGCTCGACGAAGAAGAAGCGGCGGACGAAGCGTTGAGTGCCCTCGCTGAGACGGTGATCAACCAAGAGGCGGAAGTCGAAGCTGTCGATTGAGACGCGAGGGATAGAAGCGTCGCTGAGATCTGTAGCGGCGCTTCGAACGGCATGAATCGAACCGCGGAGATCGACTCCGCGGCTTCACCGTAAAAGCGCATTGGCAACGCCCCGGTGAGAATGCCAGCGAACCCGGACAATACTGTCCGGCGCCTCTGGACGGCATTACTGGGGACAAATCAATGCGAATTGCTCAAGTTGCGCCTTTGGCTGAATCGGTCCCGCCGAGACTGTACGGCGGTACCGAGCGCGTCGTTTCGTGGCTCACGGAAGAACTTGTCGCTCAGGGCCACGACGTCACGCTGTTTGCCAGCGGGGACTCGGCGACATCGGCTGAACTCGTCCGGAGCGTGCCCGAGGGGTTGAGGCTCGCAGGGATCCGGGATCACACCGCGAGCCTGCTGGTCATGTTGGATGAAGTGCGGCACCGGGCAGCCGACTTCGACATCATTCATTTTCATATCGATCTGCTGCAATTCCCATTGTTCAGAAAATCCACCGACAAGTGCCTGACCACGCTTCATGGGCGCATCGATCTCGCCGACTTCCATCCGGTCTATCGAGCCTTTCCGGCGATGCCGCTGGTTTCGATTTCGGCCAATCAGAGGCATCCGCTGCCGTCCGCCAACTGGCTGACCACCATCCAGCATGGATTGCCGCCGGGGTCCGCGCCTGTGGTCAACACCGGCGGCGGCTACCTCGCATTCCTCGGCCGCATCGCGCCCGAGAAGCGTCCGGATCGGGCCATCGAAATCGCGAAACAGGTAGGGCTTCCGCTGAAGATCGCCGCGAAGGTCGATCCGGCCGACAAGGAATATTTCGAGCACATGATTCGTCCGCAGCTCGATCACCCCTTGATCGAGTTCATCGGTGAGATCGGCGACCATGAGAAACGGAAGTTCCTGGGTGACGCCGCGGCCCTGCTGTTTCCCATCGATTGGCCCGAGCCCTTCGGCCTCGTCATGATCGAGGCAATGCGTGAGGGGACGCCGGTCGTCGCCTGGCGCTGCGGCTCGGTTCCCGAGGTGATCGACGAGGGCGTGACCGGCTTTGCCGTCGGCTCGATCGACGAGGCGGTGCGTGCCGTGGGATCGGCCTTGCGGCTCGACCGGGCAGCCATCCGAGTTCGGTTCGAAGAGCGCTTCACCGCATCGCGGATGGCCACGAATTATCGGGCGGCATACGAGCGGGTGCTGGCGGATTCGCATTCGGAGGACAGGAACAGGATCGAACGCGGTGCGACCGAAGACATCAAATTGCCGCACATAATGGCAGGTCGATCGCTCGTCGTTGGCAGTACGCCGGACTCTGCGTTCTCGCCGGCGGCGCTCTGATCGCGCTGAAGCATCTGGGTACAATCATGCACGATGCCGGAACTCGGACAATCGATGAATTTGAGATCGAAGCGACGACGTCGCTGACTGATCGCCCTTTGCGAACATTGAAGGACGGTGAGGCGTTCGTCGTCCTGGATAGCCGCGGTGATTTCGGGAAGCGCAAAGGGACTGCCGAAGGTCTTTTCTACCGCGACACCCGTTTCCTCTCATATCTGGAATTACGCCTCGAGGGGGAGCGGCTGCAACTGCTCAGTTCGACCACGAATGACGACAAGGCGACGCTGTCGGTGAATCTGACGAATCCCGACCTGTCGAGCGGCTCTGAAGCGATCCCGAGAGAGACGATCTTCATCGAGCGAACGGTGTTTCTCTGGAGCGGGACGCTATTTGAGCGACTGAGAGTGAGGAATTATGGATTGGTGGCGCGACAGGTGCGCTTTGAATATTCTTTCAACGCAGATTTTCGCGACCTGTTCGAGGTCCGCGGTATGGCGCGTCTGGAAAGGGGTCGGCTGTCGGCGTGTGTGACCGCGCCGGATCGCGTCGCGTTTCATTATGCCGGCCTCGACAAGATCGGTCGGCGTACGCTGGTCGGGTTCAGTCCCACCCCGAGCGTCATCGACGCCGATCACGCGACACTTGATATGAATCTCGGCCCAGGCGCAGAAGCGTCGATATTCGTGACGATTGCCTGTGAAGTGGACACAGATGCTGTCACGCCGGGGCCTGGCCTGCCGGATTTCTTCCGCGCGTATCGCGCGAGCAGGAGAAGCAGGCGCGGGCGAACGTCCGACATGGCGACGGTCGAGAGTTCGAGCGAGCTGTTCAACGAGGTTGCCTGCCGTTCGGCCTCCGACGTCTATACCCTGGTGACATCGACCGAGCACGGCCCTTATCCGTTCGCGGGGATTCCGTGGTTCAGCACCGTTTTCGGTCGCGATGGAATCATTACCGCCATGTTCATGATGTGGGTCGACGCGTCTCTGGCCCGTGGCGTCCTACGCACTCTGGCCGCGACGCAAGCCGTCGAGGTGGATCCGAATTCGGAAGCGCAGCCGGGGAAGATCATCCACGAAATGCGCCATGGCGAAATGGCCAACCTCGGCGAGGTCCCGTTCGGACGGTACTACGGGAGTGTCGACGCGACGCCGCTCTTCGTCATGCTGGCCGCAATGTACATGGATGCGACCGGGGACCTGAAGACGATCAACGCGATCTGGCCCAACATCCTTGCGGCGCTGCGCTGGATCGACACCTATGGCGATAGCGATGGCGATGGATTTGTCGAATATCAGGCCGCCAGCGGCGACAGCCTCGCGAACCAAGGATGGAAGGATTCCCAGGATTCCGTCTTTCACGCGGACGGTTGTGACGCGGAAGGTGCGATCGCTCTCTGCGAGGTCCAGGGATATGTCTTCGCCGCAAAATTATCGGCCGCGCGGATAGCGAAGCGCCTCGGGCACGCGGAGCTTGCCCTCGGTCTGGCGGCCGAGGCGGAAAAATTGCGCCTTCGGTTCGAAGACGCGTTCTGGGACGAGGACCTCGGAACGTACGTACTTGCGCTCGATGGCAAGAAGCGACCGTGTCGAGTGCGTGCCTCGAATGCGGGGCATGCCCTGTTCACCGGCATTGCCTCACCAGAGCGGGCGCGTCGCGTCGCCGACCATCTCATGAGCCGCGATGGATATAGTGGTTGGGGAATTCGAACACTTGCGCAAGGCGAGCCGCGCTATAATCCATTGTCCTACCACAACGGATCGGTCTGGCCGCACGATAACGCGCTGATCGCGATCGGATTCGCGCGGTACGGCCTGAAGGCACAAACCCTGCGCGTGTTTGAAGGCTTGTTCGATGCGGCCCGATATCAAGAATTACGACGTCTGCCGGAATTGTTCTGCGGTCTTATGAGACGTCCCCGACGCGGGCCAACCCCTTATCCGGTGGCCTGTTCGCCGCAGGCCTGGTCGGCGGCAGCAATTTACGCCGTATTGGGAGCGTGCCTGGGCTTGGAGCAGGCCCATGCCAAAAACGAATTGCAATTCCGCGATCCGGTGATGCCCGGATTTATAGATGAGGTCGTCCTCCGCAACATGCACCTGGGAGAATCACGGGCCGATTTGCAGATGCATCGGTACGGTGACGATGTCGCCATGACCGTGCTGGCGCGCCGGGGTACAGCCAAATTCATGGTTGTAAAATAGAAAAGTTTGGAAGTCGCGAAGTGGGCCGGCGCGACGTTGGGCGCTTGTCCTAGCGATCTGGCAAGAATTCCGGAAGAGCCAGAGGAAGCCTCAATCCCGGTCGTCGGCTCGGACGAAGCTGAAACCATACTTATGGTCGAAGACGACACCGACTTCCGGACGCATTTGGCCGGGGTGCTGAGGGGCAGGCCCGATCCAGGCATCGACCTTATTCAGAAGCCTATATCGCAGGCCGCTCTCGCCAACCGGATAAGGCAGGCCCTCGACCGTCGACGGCGATTTGGGCGCATGGTGGCAAGATCGTTGTCGCTTCTGATGAAGAGCAGGCATTCAATTGTCAGCTTCCGCGTAGATAATTCCATCTTCCGGTGCGCTGATGCGCTGGCGGTATGCGCTATCAAAGAGCCCCCACAAACATCGTGTATGCGTAGCAGCCAGGAGCACAGCCCTTGTGCGATGCGATACTTGGCATTACAGCCGGCAAGTTACGGGCCTGTGCGAGCGGATATGGTTCGTGCGCAATGATCAAGCCACGGGCTGCTGAATGCCGACAAATGAGGTAAGGCGTTGGAGCAGAAGGAAAAAGCACAAAAATCCGTGAATCGGCGGTTTTCGGTCGCCCCGATGATGGACTGGACAGATCGGCACTGCCGGTTCTTCCACCGTCTGATGACGCGGCGCGCGCTGCTGTACACCGAGATGTTCACGACGAACGCCCTCCTGCACGGCGATCGCACGCGTCTGATTGGATTCGACCCGTTCGAGCAACCGGTTGCGCTGCAGCTCGGCGGTTCCGAGCCGAAGACGCTCGCCGAGGCCGCGCGCATCGGTGCGGACTTCGGCTATGTCGAGATCAATCTTAATTGCGGCTGTCCGTCCGATCGCGTGCAGGAAGGCCGCTTCGGCGCCTGTCTGATGGCCGAAGCGGCGCTCGTCGCCGACGGCGTCGCGGCAATGAAGGCGGCCGTGTCCGTTCCGGTCACCGTCAAATGCCGCATCGGCATCGACGATCAGGATCCGGTTGAGACATTGTTCGGTTTTGCGGAGCGCGTGAAGGCGGCCGGCGCGGACGCGCTTATCGTTCACGCGCGCAAGGCCTGGCTCAAAGGTCTCTCGCCGAAAGAGAATCGCGAAGTGCCGCCGCTCGACTATGCCCTCGTGCACCGGCTCAAGGCGTCGTATCCGGACCTCGAGATCATTCTCAACGGCGGCATCGCCAGCCTCGCGCAGGCACAAGCCGAAATGGGCGCGCTCGACGGCGTCATGATGGGTCGCGCGGCCTATCAGGAGCCGTGGCGGCTTCTCGAGGTTGATGCGCAGATGTTCGGCGAGCCAGCGCCTTTCACATCGCCGAAAGATGCGGCCGTCGCGCTCATCCCCTACATCGAACGTGAGACGGCGGCCGGCGTGCGCCTCGCCGCCATTACGCGGCATGTGCTCGGGCTGTTCCGCGCCGTTCCGGGGGCACGCGCCTTCCGCCGTCACTTGGCGACGGAAGCGGTCAAGCCCGGGGCGTCGGCGTCGGTCATGGCTGATGCGCTGGCGCTGGTGCTGGACAGGCCTGCGGATTTGGCGCACATCGCCGCCTGACGTCTTAAATTCCACCCCGGACCATCATGCTGCTGGGATACCCGATCGGCGAGCTTGCCTGGCTCGTGCTGTTGATTCTGGCCGGCGGCGTCGTCACCGGGATTCTGGCCGGGCTGTTCGGCATCGGCGGCGGTGGCGTCATCGTGCCGGTTCTGTATGAGGTTTTCGGCGTCATTCATGTGCCGGACGCCCTGCGCATGCAGCTCTGCATCGGCACGTCGCTTGCGATCATCGTGCCCACCACCGTGCGCTCCTATTTGGGTCACAAGAAAAGGGGCGCGGTGATTCCGCAGGTGGTGCGAATCTGGACGCTGCCGGCGATCGTTGGCGTGCTGATCGGTTCGGTCACGGCCTCGTTTGCCCCGGGCGCGGTGTTTAAGATTGCCTTTGTTGTTTTCACTGCTTTCATCAGCACGAAGATGCTGTTCGCCGGCGATCGTTGGAATGTCGGAACCGAGTTGCCCGGCCGCGCCATGATGGCGGTCTATGGCCTGGTCACGGGATTGTTCTCGTCGCTGGTCGGCGTCAGCGGCGGCGCCTTCTCGAACGCGGTGCTGACGATGTACGGCCAGCCGATGCAGCGCGCTGTCGCGACGTCGGCCGGCGTCGGCGTTCCAATCACCGTCGTCGGCGCGATCGGCTACGCGATTGCCGGCTGGCCGCATATGCAGGAATTGCCGCCGCTATCCTTCGGTTTCGTGTCGGTCATCGGCTTCGTGTTGATGGCGCCGGTGTCGAGCTATACGACCGGCTACGGCGTGCGGCTGGCGCATTGGTTGCCGCGCCGCAAACTCGAGATCGGCTTCGGTCTGTTCCTGATGGTGGTGTCGCTCCGCTTCCTGGCAACGCTGATTTAGCGTCTGGCGCATCGCCTTACGGGGTGCCGCGCATGCGCAGCTTGTCGCCGCGCACTTCCCAGCTGTCCAGCCGGTTGAGGAAGCTCATGCCGAGCAGGTTGTTGTGCAACTGACCGCGCTGCACGACCAGTGCCGGCACGTTGTGCTCGGTCAGATTGCCGACGGCAAGGCGGGCAAGCGTCACCGGCGCCGCGCGCGTGCGGCCGTTGGCGGTGTCGACATTGACGCTGTAATCGAGCACTTCGATCGGCAGGCCGGCGGCGCGCGCGGCTTCCTGCGTCAGCACGACCGACGTGGCACCGGTATCGATCACCATCGGCACTTTGGCGCCGTTGATGTGCGCGGCGACGGCGAAGTCGCCGCGGCGGCCGCGCACCACCTCTGCGTTGCGGCCGTGACTCGCGACGTGGCCTGGCATCAGCTGCGCCACGACGCGGTCGCCGACCTCGCCGAGCTCGAAGCGGTAGGTGTAGGCGACGATCAGCAGGAGCGCGATGACGGTCCAGAAAAGACCAGCCTCGAAGGCCTTCGACAGCCGCTCCTTGAACAGCACGAGCAGCAGGCCGCCGGCGCAGACGATCAGCGCGACCTTCAGCGTCAGCGCGCTGACGTCGTGGCGCAAAAGACTGGTGATGGCGTCCTGATCGCTCGTGGCGATCAGGACCAGCAGCGACAGCGCGACGCCGAAGATCAGCGACCAGGTGAGGCGGCGGCTCAAGCGACTACTCCGCAGCGGCCGCGGGCCGATTGGCGGCGCGCGCCGGCAATTCGGCCATGATGCGGCGCCGCTCCGCCTCGGTCATGCCGCTCCAGCTTGCGATCTCCGCAACGGTGCGGCCGCAGCCCAGGCAAAGGCCGGACGCGCGATCGAGCGTGCAAATCTTGGTGCAGGGCGTTTCCATCGGAAGAGCGTTCGCCGGCGAATCCGATGCCACCATAATCCGCCAAAACCGGAAGGCAATCGCGCGATTGTCGCAACACGCGCGTCCGTCTCAAGTGCCGACGCGGAACAAGGGCCGGCGGCTCAAGCGGCGCTTTTCCTCGGGGCTGAGCAACGGCTGGTTCGGCGCGGCGGGCGCGATCGACGGCGCCTCGTCCGGCATGGGCGCCATCGCCGCAACCACGCGCTCCGGCGGGAATGTGACGATCACTTCCGTGCCGATGCGCAGTTTCGACTTGAGCTGGAACGTGCCGCCGTGCAGGTCGACGAGGCTTTTCGCAATCGGCAGGCCGAGACCGGCGCCCTGTTCCGCCGATTTGATCGAATTCGAGCCCTGGCCGAAGGAGGCGAGGACAACCGGGATCTCCTCCTCCGGAATGCCGGGGCCGGTGTCCTTGACGCTCATATACTGACCGCCGGAGGCGGTCCAACCGGCCTTGAGCCAGATCTCGCCGCCCTGCGGCGTGAACTTGATCGCGTTGGACAAGAGGTTGAGGCAGATCTGGCGGATCGCGCGTTCATCCGCCCACAGTCGCGGCAGCTCCTGCTCGAACATTTCGTGGATGGTGATGCCGCGGTTGGTCGCGCGCAGCTTCAACAGGTGATGGCAGTCCTCGACGATGCCGACCAGCGACACCGATTCCTCGTTCAGTTCGTAGCGGCCCGCCTCGATGCGCGACAGGTCGAGGATCTCGTTGATGAGGCCGAGCAGGTGCACGCCGGAGTTATGGATGTCGGCGGAATATTCCTTGTAGGCGGGAATCGCATGCTCGCCGAACACCTCGGTCTTCATCACCTCCGAGAAGCCGAGGATGGCGTTGAGCGGCGTGCGCAGCTCGTGGCTCATCTGCGCGAGGAACCGCGATTTGGAGATGTTGGCGGCTTCCGCGCGTCGGCGCGCCTCGTCCGAGATGGCCTTCGCCTGCTCGAGCTCGCCGATCAGCGCGTCCTTCTCGGCGCGCGCCTCGAGCGTCGCCAACGACGTCGAATAGAGCCGGTAGGCGAGCACGGCGAAATAGCCCTGCGCCGCGATTGCCATGCCGGCGAGGATCATGTCGCGCAAGGTGCCGTGCATGGCGAAGTCGAGCGCGACCGCCGAAGTCACCGGGAACGTGGCCGCGAACACCGCCATCGGCAGGCTCGAGGCGAGCATGCTCGACACTGCGACGACCAGCAGCATGACGAAGAGCATGAATGTGCCGGAGCTCTCGTCGACGCCGACCGGGTGGATGAGGATGAACATCCACGCCACGCCGTAGAACAGGTCGAGCAGGATGAAGCGCATGCGCCAGGCGCGCGTCGACACTTCCGACAGCGGCAGGTCGAGGAACTGCCGGCACTTGGTGATGATGACGGCGTGAATGACGAGGACGGATGCGGTCCAGGCGCCGGCCGTCACCGCGCCGGTCCACAGGCTCGACAGGAAGCCGATCGTGCCAACGAGCAGGAGGATGACGAGCGAAGCCGACAGCCGGTTCTGGGCATAGAGCCGCAGCAACTCGATGTCGAAGGCCGGCCGGGTGCCACTGGACGAGGTCAGCCGGTCGCGCGCGTCGCGCACATATTGCGCGGCGAGCCGCCGCTTCACCGGAGATTTCTCCGGCGGCAGGGCGCTCAGGTCTGGCTGTTCGCCGGGAATGGGCATTGTCAGGACGCTGACGCTACGGGGAGCCGGGAGCCCAAACTCGCTCATAATCCTTAAGACCAAGCTTAAGAGGCGGCTAAAGTCTCTGGTTAACGAACCTTAACCGGCCTTTGACAGGAGGCCGCGGCCCGTGGTCGTTTGCGGGCAAGAAACATCGTTTGGGGACCGAAATGAAGCTGTACGACAGCCGGATGGCGCCCAATCCGCGCCGGGTGCGCATTTTCCTGGCCGAGAAGGGTATCGAGGTGCCGACTGAGCAGGTCGACATGATGGCCAAGCAGCACCTGACCCCTGAATACACCGCCATCAATCCTCTCCAGCGCATGCCGGCGCTGGAGCTCGACGACGGCACGGTGATTTCAGAGTCGATCGCCATCTGCCGGTACTTCGAGGCACTGCGGCCGCAGCCGGCCTTGTTCGGCACAGGCCCAAAGGAGATCGCCGTCGTCGAGATGTGGAACAGGCGCTGCGAGCTCAACCTGCTGTTCACGGTCGCCCACGTCTTCCGGCACACGCACCCGGCGATGAAGGAGCTGGAGGTGCCGCAGGTGCCGGCCTGGGCCGAGGCGAACAAGCCGCGCGTCATCGATTTCCTGCGCATCCTCGACAGCGAGCTCGCCAGGCGCGAGTTCGTCGCCGGCGAACATTTCACCGTCGCCGACATCACCGCTCTGTGTGCGATCGATTTCATGAAACCGACGCGCATCCAATTGCCCGACGACGTCGTCAATGTGAGGCGATGGCACGCCGCGGTCGCGGCGCGACCGAGCGCGAAAGCGTGAGCAAGCGATGAACCTCACCATCGTCGGCTGCGGCGACGCCTTCGGTTCGGGCGGGCGCATGAACACCTGCTTCTGGCTGAAGACCGCGAAGGCAACGCTCGTCGTCGACTTCGGCGCCTCGTCGCTGGTCGCGCTGAAGAAAGCGGGCCTCGATCCGAACGCGATCGACGGAATCGTGCTGTCGCATTTGCACGGCGATCATTTCGGCGGGCTGCCGCTCCTTCTGCTCGATTATCAATTCCTGGCGCGGCGCGACCGCCCGCTCCTGATCGCCGGTCCGACCGGCGCGCGGGCGCGGATCGACGCCTTAATGGAAGCATTCTTCCCGAAATCGACCGGCTCGAAATGGAAGTTCGCCTGGGACGTACAGGAGATTGCGCCGGGCGTGCCCGACACGGTGCTAGGCCATGCAATCACGACCGCCGAGGTCATCCATCAGTCCGGCACGCCGTCGACTGCGCTTCGCCTGTCGGATGGCGTTAGGACCTTCGCCTATTCCGGCGACACCGAATGGACCGACGCACTCCTGCCGATCGCGCGCGACGCCGACCTCTTCATCTGCGAATGCTACGGCTTCGCCGGCAAGCTCTCAGGCCATCTGAGTTGGGAAATCCTCAAGCCGCGGCTGGCCGATCTCGCCGCGCGCCGCACCATGCTCACGCACATGAATCCGACCATGCTGGCGCGGCTTGACGAGGCTCGGGCAGGGGGTGTGCTGCTCGCCGAGGACGGTCTGACGCTGGAGTTCTGACCGGACCGGACTGTCCCGGGCGGTCAATAGGGGCTGGATTGCCCGGCGCGCTTGAGATGGCGCAGGTCTTCGGCTTTCGGCGGCCGCCGTTCCGGCGGCGGCGGCCGGAAGGCGCGGATCGCGCCGCGCACGACGAGGACCAGAACCGCCCCCGCCGAGAGCAGCAGCACGCCGATCTCCGCCAAGGCGAGACTGCTGTAGATCAAAGCCGCCATGCGGTTGCCGGCTGCCGGAGCGGCCTACTTCCGCTCCAGCCGCGCCAGCAGCGCCGAGGTGTCCCAGCGCTTGCCGCCCATCTTCTGCACTTCGGCATAGAACTGATCGACCAGCGCGGTGACGGGAAGGCTCGCGCCGTTCTTGCGCGCTTCACCGAGACAAATACTTAAGTCCTTGCGCATCCAGTCGACGGCAAAACCGTGATCGAATTTGCCGGCGACCATGGTCTTGTAGCGGTTCTCCATCTGCCACGACTGCGCCGCGCCCTTGGAGATGGTGGCTATCAGCTTCTCGGTGTCGAGACCGGCCTTCATGGCGAAGTGCAGGGCTTCCGACAGGCCCTGCACCAGGCCGGCGATGCAGATCTGGTTGCACATTTTGGCAAGCTGGCCCGAGCCCGGCGCACCCATCAGGTTGCAGGCGCGGGCATAGGCGTCGATCACAGGCTTGGCTTTGTTGAACACCGCCTCTTCGCCGCCGCACATCACCGTCAGCACGCCGTTCTCGGCGCCGGCCTGGCCGCCGGACACCGGTGCGTCGACGAAGTCGAAGCCGCTCTTCTTCGCTGCGTCGAAGAGTTCGCGCGCGATCTCGGCCGAAGCGGTGGTGTGATCGACGAAGATCGTGCCCTTGCCCATCGCCTGGAAGGCGCCGTCCCTGCCGAGCGTGACCTCGCGCAGGTCGTTGTCGTTGCCGACGCAGCACATGACGAGGTCCTGGCCCTGCGACGCAGCCTTCGGCGTCGCCGCCGATTTGCCGCCGTACTGCTTGACCCACTGTTCCGCCTTGGCGGCAGTACGGTTGTAGACGGTGACCTCGTGGCCGCCCTTGTTCTTCAAATGCCCGGCCATCGGATAGCCCATGACGCCCAAGCCGAGAAAAGCCACCTTCGCCATCATCGATCTCCTTCGAAATGCGCTGTAACGCTGAGTGTCATTGAATGTGAACGTTGAGTTCCTTGGCGAGCTTGCCGAATTTCTCGTCGTCGCTCTTGATGCGCGCGGCGAACTCGTCCTGCGACAGGATCAGCGGCATGAGGCTGCCGGAGACGTTGATCTTCGCCGCCACCTCGGGCTTTGCGAGCTCGGCCTGCACGATCGTCCGCAGCTTGTCGATGATCGGTTTCGGCGTGCCGGCCGGCGCGAACAGGCCGAGCCAGATGTCGACGGCGTAGCCGGGATAGGTTTCGCCGATCGTCGGCACGTTGGGCAGACGCTTGGAGCGTTCCTTGCCGCTGACGGCAAGCGGCCGCAGCGTGCCGGCCTCGAACTGGCCGGCGCTCTCGCCGCCGGCAAACAGCACCTGCGTCTCGCCCGCGATCGTCGCCTGCATGGCGGGCGAGCCGCCACGATAGGTCACGTTGAGCACCTTGAACCCGGCGCGCTGCTTCAATTGCTCCATGGCGAAGAAGTGCTGGCTGCCGACACCGCCGCTGGCGAAGGCGAGCGGCGGATTGGCCTTCTTGGCGTATTCGACGAATTCCGGCAGCGACTTCACCGGCACCTTCGGGTTGACCGCGAGCACGAACTGATTGGTCGCGACCGATGTGATCGGCACCAGGTCTTTCATCGGGTCGAAGCTCATCTTCGCGTAGACATGCGGATTGATGACGATGCCGCTGTCGGCGGCGAGTATGAGCGTATAGCCGTCGGGCGGCGACTTGGCAGCGGCCTCGCCGGCGATATTGCCGTTGGCGCCGGTGCGGTTCTCGATCACCACCGGCTGGCCGATCGCCTGCGATAGGTAATTGCCGACGAGCCGCGCCACGACGTCGGGCGCGCCGCCGGGCGGGATCGGCACCAGGATCTTGATCGGCCGGTTCGGGTAAACGTCCTCGGCGGCGGCGGGCAAGGCGGCGCTCAAGCCGGTGCCCAGGATGGCGGCGAGCGCCATTGCGCAGACTGAAAATGTCCTCATCCCGTATCCTCCCTAGGTCTTGTCGTTCACGCCTTCGCGGCGTTTTACACGTCGTACCAGATATTCGAAGTTGATGGCGAACTGTTCCGGGCGGCTGATGTCGTTCTTCAGCTTCTCGACGTCGGCGCGCGGAAACTCCGGTGCCGGATCTCCGGCGGCTTCCGCCAGGACCTGCACCATTGCCGCATTCTCTAGCATGATCGCGCCGATCACAGTTTCGGCGATCGTGGCGCCGACCGTCACCGCGCCGTGGTTCTTCAGGAGCACCGCCCGGTGCGGCCCGAGGGCGTGCGCGACGCCCGCACCCATCTCTTTGCTGCGGATGAGATTGATCGTGTCTGTGTAAATGCCGAGCGCCTCCTGGAAGAGCGCGCCAGGCTGGCTATAGGCGCGCATCGGCCGTCCGGTCGCCGACAACGCGACGGCGTAGGGCGGATGCGTGTGGAGGACGCAGTTGACGTCGGCGCGCTGCTTGTAAATTTCCGAATGGATATAGACCTCGCTGTGCCGGCGCGCCGTGCCCGCCACCACGTGGCCATCGAGATCGATAGTGAGGATGTTATCGGGCGCGATCTCGTCGAGGCCGACGCTGTGCGGCTTCATGAAGAACAGGAACGGTTCGTCCGGCAGTCGGAACGAGATGTGGCCGCGGGTGAAGTCGTCCTGACCTTCGGCGACCAGAACTTTGCCGGCCCAGATGAGTTGTTCCTTGATCTCGTCGTGCGTCATTCGGCTACTTCTGCAAGGGGAGGGGTGGTTCGGAGGCGCAAACTGGCACTGCCTCGCGCCTAGCTCAAGCCCGCATTGACGCCCCTGCGGGCATGCCTATGGTGGCGGCCGAATGGAACGAGGTGCGTTGCGATGGCGGTCACGAAAGAACAGGTTCTGGCGGCGCTGGCGAAGGTGGCGGCTCCGAACGGCGGCAGCCTGATCGAGGCGCGGGTCCTGTCCGATATCGTCGTCGGCGAGAACAAGGTGTTCTTCTCGATCACCGTCGGCGCGGCCGACGTGAAGGCCTGGGAGCCGGTGCGCAAACGCGCCGAGGACGCCGTCAAGGCCGTGCCGGGCGTTGCCTCGGCGCTGGTGGCGCTGACGGCGGAGAAGGCCGGCGGTGGTTCCGGTGGCTCGGCGCGTCCGCAGGCGTCCGCGCAGCGCCAGGCCGCACGCGCACATCCGGCCCACCCGGCCGACAA
The DNA here is from genome assembly GCA_036263395.1 of Rhizomicrobium sp. GTDB lineage: Bacteria > Pseudomonadota > Alphaproteobacteria > Micropepsales > Micropepsaceae > Rhizomicrobium. Next base: position 52,981 of record DATAHD010000292.1, read on the forward strand.
GACCCAGCCCGGCATTCCGGGCGTCGACGCCGTCATCGCCGTTGCCTCCGGCAAAGGCGGCGTCGGCAAATCGACCACCGCCGTCAATCTTGCGCTCGGCCTGCGCGACCAGGGCCTCAAGGTCGGCATGCTCGACGCCGACATCTACGGCCCGTCGCTGCCGAAGCTCCTGGCCATCCGCGAGAAGCCGCAGACGATCGGCGGCAACCGGCTCAAGCCGATCGAGCGCTACGGCCTGACGGTGATGTCGATCGGCTTCCTGATCGACGAGGACACGCCGATGATCTGGCGCGGCCCCATGGTCATGTCCGCCATCACGCAGATGCTGCGGGAGGTGGAATGGGGCAAGCTCGACGTCATGGTCGTCGACATGCCGCCCGGCACGGGCGACGCGCAGTTGACCATGGCGCAGCAGGTGCCGCTCAAGGGCGCCGTCATCGTTTCGACGCCGCAGGACCTGGCGCTGATCGACGCGCGCCGCGGCGTCGCCATGTTCAATCGCGTCAACGTGCCCGTGCTCGGTGTCGTCGAGAACATGAGCTACTTCCTGTGCCCCGAATGCGGCGCGCGCTCGGACATCTTCGGGCATGGCGGCGCGCGCCATGAGGCCGAGCGATTGGGCGTGCCGTTTCTCGGCGAAGTGCCGCTGCACATGACGATCCGCGAGAAGTCGGACGCGGGCCTGCCCGTCGTGGCGACCGAGCCGGACGGCCCGCACGCCAAGATCTACCGCGACATCGCCGCCAAGGTGCTGGCCGCCATCAAAGGCGGTGGCCGCGCCGCGCCGAAGATCGTCGTCGAGGCCTGACAAACGAGCGGGGGCGGGACATGAATGCGGCCAGCGCCTTCCGTCTCGCTCTCGTCTCTCTTGTGCTCGCGTCGTCCAGCGCGCTGGCGCAGGCGCCGCGGGAGGATGCCCCGAAAGCGCCGGCGCCGGCGCTCGTCGAGCCGGCCCTGTCGGCGGACGTTGAGTTCGCCCGCAACATCGCGATCATCCGCGCCGACCTCTTGATGGCGGACGCGCTGGTGAAGGAGCGCGACTGGGTCGACGCGCGGCCCCACGTCAATTTTCCGCGCGAGGAAATCTACGGCGCCATCCGCGACGAATTGAAGACCTACAAGACGCCACAGTTTGACGGCGCGCTGCGCGAGCTCGCGCATGCGGTGGCGGCGCGCAGCATCAGGCTTTACGAACGAGCATCGAGGAAGGTGCAGGCGGCGCTCATCGCCGCCGATTTCGCTTTGCAGGCTCGGCAGAAGGACTGGGCGCGCTTCACGTTGCAGGCCGCTGCGGCGACCTTGAGCGACGCGGCCGACGAGTATGACGATGCGGTCGCGAACGACCGTATCGCGCACGCGGTCGGTTACCAGAGCGCGCGCGGCATCGTGTTCGAAGCGGACCGTATGTTCGAAAGCGTCGCCAAGGAGATCGCTGCGCGGGACCCGCAAGCAGTGCAGACGGTCCGCGGTAATCTGATGCGCCTGAAGAATGCGTTGGCGGCGGTCGCCGCGCCGAAAGCGCCGCCCGCTGCGGTCGAGACGATGCGTGCGCTCGTCGTGCAGACCGCTGCGCTGATGCGCGGCGTCCATTAGTCAGACTTTCGTCTAGCCCACAGCCATACCGCCCTGCATCGCGCTTATGCGCGACCTTGCTTCGCCTTGCTCTCGCGGCGGCGACCTGCTTTGACACCCGCAATCCGCCAGTCCCGGCGGGGCAATTCAAAAAGAAAACCGGAGTTTGACGTCCTCATGAAACGCCGACAGTTCCTGGGCGCCGCAGGCGCGGGTGCCGCCGCCGCGGCCATCGCTTCGCCCGCAATCGCGCAATCGGCTCCCGAGTTGAAATGGCGCCTGACCTCGAGCTTCCCGAAGTCGCTCGACACGATCTACGGCGCCAGCGAAATCTTCGCGAAGTCCGTTGCTGAAGCGACCGACAACAAGTTCCAGATCCAGTGTTTCGCCGCCGGCGAGATCGTTCCCGGCCTCCAGGCCGCCGACGCGGTCGGCAACGGCACCGTCGAGATGGCGCACACCGCGTCCTATTACTACGTCGGCAAGGACCCGACCTTTGCGTTGTTCACCGCGCAGCCCTTCGGTCTCAATTCGCGCATGCAGACGTCGTGGATGTATTTCGGCGGCGCGCTCGACCTCGCCAACGAGTTCTACAAGAAATACAATTTCATCGCCTTCCCGGCCGGCAATACCGGCACGCAGATGGGCGGCTGGTTCCGCAAGGAGATCAAGACCGTCGACGACATCAAGGGCCTGAAATTCCGCACCGCGGGCTTCAACGGACAGATCTTCTCGAAGATGGGCGCGGTGCCGCAGCAGATCGCCGGCGGCGACATCTATCCGGCGCTGGAGAAGGGCACCATCGACGCCGTCGAGTGGGTGGGCCCGTACGACGACGAGAAGCTCGGCTTCGTCAAGGTCGCGAAGTACTATTACTATCCGGGTTGGTGGGAAGGCGGCGCAATGCTGCACAACTTCATCAACATCGATAAGTGGAATTCGCTGCCGAAGAGCTATCAGGAGATCGTGCGCGCTGCCTCCGACAAGGCGCACACCTGGATGCAGGCGAAATACGACGCGGTCAATCCGCAGGCGATCAAGCGCCTGGTCGCTGCTGGGGCGCAGCTGCGTCCGTTCCCGCAGGCCGTGATGGAAGCCTCCTACAAGGCGGCCGTCGACACCTACAATGAAGTCGGCGCCAAGAATGCCGAGTTCAAGAAGGTCTACGACAGCATGGTCGCCTTCCGCGGTGACGCCTACCTGTGGTGGCAGGTGGCCGAACTCGGCTTCGACGCCTTCATGGTGCGGCAGCGCGCCCGCGGCTGAGCGCTGCGCTGGATTGCGAACTTAGGACCCCGTCCGGCACTGCCGGGCGGGGTTTTCTTTGCTCCGCACCCCGATTGGATTTCGGCCTTCCGCGGTCTATCGTTACCGCATCGGGCGGGCGGCCGGGAACCGTCCCTCGGCACCATCATGAGGGGAGGACGAGCAATGAAACGACGTCAATTCCTGAAGACGGCAGGTATCGGACTTGCCGCGACCGCGGTGGCGGCGCCGGCAATCGCCCAGTCGTCACCAACGCTGAAGTGGCGTCTCACCGCGAGCTGGCCGAAGTCGCTCGACACGTTGTTCGGCGCCTGCGAGCTCTTCGCCAAATACGTGTCCGACGCCACCGACGGCAAATTCCAGATCCAGACGTTTGCCGCCGGTGAGATCGTACCGGCTCTGCAGGTGCTCGACGCCGTGCAGAACGGCACCGTCGAGCTCGGTCACAGCGCGCAATATTATTATATCGGCAAAGACCCGACCTGGGCGCTGTTCTGCGCCGTGCCCTTCGGCCTCAATGCGCGTCAGCAGAACGCCTGGTTCTATGAAGGCGACGGCCAGAAGCTGATCGACGACTTCGGCGCCAAGTTCAATTCGAAGTGCCTTTTGATGGGCAACACCGGCTGTCAGATGGGCGGCTGGTTCCGCAAGGAGATCCACACCGTCGAGGACTTCAAGGGCCTGAAGATGCGCATCGGCGGCTGGGCCGGCAAGACGCTCGGCAAGCTCGGCCTCATCGCGCAGCAGATCGCGGGCGGCGACATCTATCCGGCGCTGGAGAAGGGCACGATCGACGCCGCCGAATGGGTCGGTCCGTACGACGACGAGAAGCTCGGCTTCTACAAGGTCGCCAAGTATTATTACTATCCGGGCTGGTGGGAGGGCGGCACGACCAACCATCTGTTGATCAACCTCGCCAAGTGGAACGATCTGCCGAAGTCCTACCAGGCGATCATCCAGGCGGCGGCCGGCGCGGCGAATGCGCATGAACAAGCGGCCTACGATGCTCGCAACCCGCAGGCGCTGAAGCGGCTGATCTCGAACGGCGTGCAACTCCGCCCGTTCAGCCAGCAGATCATGGAGGCCTGTCTGAAGGCGTCCAATGAGGTCAACGCCGAGACGTCGGCGACGAACCCCGAGTACAAGAAAGTGCTTCAGTCGATGGAAGCGTTCCGCAACGACGAGTACCTGTGGTGGCAGGTCGCCGAATACGGCTTCGACAGCTTCCAGATTCGCAGTCGCAGCCGCGGCTGAGCCGCCCGTTAGACTTTCGTCGGGGGACCGGCCCATGGGCCGGTCCCTTTTTGCTTAACCGACGGGGAACTTGGGCCTTACAACTTTGTCCGATCCAGTGCACACTGGAATCACGGTATGGGAGGCCTCCGGCACCCCGCCATGCCCGTCCGGTTTCGATACGTGATGGGCCAAGGACAAGAACGGCGCAACGCGTCCGCGTCAGCCCGCTTTTCATCGATCCCAAGGGAGGAGTTTGGATGAAACGTCGTGAGTTTCTAAAGACGGCCGGTCTTGCTACGGCCGCGAGCGCAGCGGTCGCCGCGCCGGCAATCGCGCAGTCGGCGCCGACGGTCAAGTGGCGCATGCCCTGCAGCTGGCCGAAGTCGCTGGACACGCTGTACGGCTCGGCCGAGGTGATGGCCAAGGCTGTCGCCGAGGCGACCGACAACAAGTTCCAGATCCAGGTTTTCGCCGCCGGCGAAATCGTGCCGGGTCTCGCGATCGTCGACGCCGTGCAGAACGGCACGGTCGAAATCGGTCACACCGCGTCCTACTACTATTTCGGCAAGGATCCGACCTTCGGCTTCGGCACGTCGGTCCCGTTCGGCCCGAACGCCCGCATCAACCAGGCCTGGTGGACGCAGGGCGGCGGCGATGTCGTGATGAACGAGTTCTATAAGAAGTACAACATCAAGGGCCTGCTCGCGGCGCAGACCGGCTGTCAGATGGGTGGCTGGTACCGCAAGGAGATCAACTCGGTCGACGATCTCAAGGGCTTGAAGATGCGCATCGGCGGCTGGGCCGGCAAGGTCCTGCAGAAGCTCGGGGGCGTGCCGCAGCAGATCGCGGGTGGCGACATCTATCCGGCTCTCGAGAAGGGCACGCTCGACGCCTGCGAGTGGGTCGGTCCTTACGACGACGAGAAGCTCGGCTTCTACAAGGTCGCGCCGCACTATTACGCGCCCGGCTGGTGGGAAGGCGGCTCGATGCTCCACGCCTTCGTCAACCTCGAAAAGTACAACGCGCTGCCGAAGCAGTATCAGGCGGTCCTCGAACAGGCCGGCCACTACGCCAACACCTGGTGCATGGCCAAATACGATCACCTGAACCCGCAGGCGCTGCGCCGCCTGCTGGCGGGCGGCACCAAGCTGCACGTCTTCTCGCCGGCGATCATGGATGCCTCTTACAAGGCGACCATGGAGTTGCACGCCGAGGTGGCGAAGGAGAACGCGGCGTTCAAGAAAGCCAACGACTCCTTGATGGACTTCACCAAGAACGCCTATCAGTGGTTCCAGGTGGCGGAGCTCTCCTACGACGTCTATATGACCAAGGTCATGCGCGGCTGATCGCTCGCTGCGTCAACGCAAAAGGAAAACCCCGGAGCTCGCGCTCCGGGGTTTTTCATTTGTGGCTTTGACGCCGCTTTATTTGAACTGAGGCGGCTGACTGAGATCGAGCGATGGCATGTCGATCTGCGGAATGTCGATCTTGACCTTGTTCGGGTCGACGCCCGTGCCGACGCCCTTGTAGTGCATCACCATCGCCGGGAAGAGGATCACCAGCACCACCATGATCACCTGGATGACCACGAACGGCATGGCGCCCCAGTAGATCTGGCCGGTCGTGATGCCGTCCGTGCGCTTACCGGTGACGCGGTCGTTATAGGCTTCGCGCGGCGCCACCGAGCGCAGGTAGAACAGGGCGAAGCCGAAGGGCGGATGCATGAACGACGTCTGCATGTTGACGCCGAGGATGACGCCGAACCAGATCAGATCGATGCCGAGATGCTCCGCCGCCGGCCCGAGCAGCGGGATGACGATGAACGCCAGCTCGAAGAAGTCGAGGAAGAAGGCGAGCACGAATACGAAAGCGTTGACGAAGAGCAGGAAGCCGACTTGGCCGCCAGGCAGCGACGTCAAGAGGTGCTCGACCCAGATGTGACCGCTGACGCCGTAGAAGGTCAGCGAGAACACGCGGGCGCCGAGCAGGATGAACACGACGAAGGAGGCGAGCTTCGCCGTCGATTCCACGGCCTGCCGGACCAGGTCCCACGTCAGGCGGCGCTTCAATCCGCCGAGGATCAGTGCGCCCGCCGCGCCCATGGCGCCACCTTCGGTCGGCGTCGCGACGCCGATGAAGATGGTGCCGAGTACGAGGAAGATCAGGAACAGCGGCGGCACCATCACAAAGGTGGTCTGCTGCGCGATGTGCGACAGGAAGCGGAAACCTACGAAGCGCGTCGTCACATAGTTCACGACCGCGACGCAGAACGCGAAGACGATGCCCGAGAACATCGTCAGCACGACGTAGTCGGCCCCGTGGTAGGGCGAATTGCGCATTACGAACCAGCCAAATACGCCGCTGACGACGGCCAGCATCGCGAGAGAGGTCAGGCCGCGGCCGCCATTCGGCTCGCGAAAGCCGACGGCTTCCGCGGGCAGGCCAGGAGTCGCCTTCGGGAAGATGACCGAGACGATGAAGATATAGACCGCATAGAGGCCGGACAGGACGAGGCCGGGGATGAACGCGCCCTCGTACATATCGCCGACCGAGCGGCCGAGCTGGTCGGCCATGACGATCAGAACCAGCGACGGCGGGATGATCTGCGCCAGTGTGCCGGAAGCCGCGATCACGCCGGTGGCGACGCGCCGGTCGTAGCCGTAGCGCATCATGATCGGCAGCGAGATCAGGCCCATCGAGATGACGGAGGCCGCGACGACGCCGGTGGTCGCCGCAAGCAGTGCGCCGACGAAGATGACAGCGTAAGCAAGTCCGCCGCGCACCGTGCCGAACAGCTGCCCGATCGTGTCGAGCAGGTCTTCCGCCATGCCGGATCGCTCGAGCACCAATCCCATGAAGGTGAAGAACGGAATCGCCAGCAGCGTGTCGTTGTTCATCACGCCGTAGATGCGTTCCGGCAGCGCCTGCAGGAAGTCGGGCGCGAACTGGCCGAGGTCGATGCCGACCAGCGCGTAGATGAGGCCGACGGCGGCGAGCGAGAACGCGGCCGGATAGCCGAGCAGCAGGAAGACAACGAGGGAGCCGAACATGATCGGCGCCATGTTGTCGATGAAGATCTGAGTCATTGTCTATTTCCCCCCGGTCCGCTCTAGCGCTTCTCGATCGCTTCGACGATGTGCTCGACTTCGGCTTCGAGCGTGTCTTTTTGCGACTCGTGAGGATCGGGGATGAGGTCTCGCATGACCGCGAGGCGTTTGATCAGCTCCGACACGCCCTGCACCAGCAGGAGGATGAAGCCCATCATGACCAGCGCCTTCGACGGCCATTGCGGCAGGCCGCCGGCATTGCCGGACTGCTCGTTGATCTCGTAGGAGCGGAGGAAGAACGGGATGCCGGTGGTGATCATGATGACGCACCACGGCAGCAGGAAGACGGCGTGACCGATCGTGTCGATCCAGTTGCGCAGCATCTTCGGCAGCAGCTGGTTCACGATGTCGATGCGGATGTGCTCATTGGCGAGCAGCGTCCACGGCGAGCACAGCAGGAA
>DATAHD010000293.1:0-1867 GCA_036263395.1 Rhizomicrobium sp.
CCCCCTCATAGAAATCCGAGCGGTTTTCGGTAGCGATCGCGCTCGACAGGTGTCCGCTTAAACAGTCAAGGCAGGCGGTCGCCTACCCCGCGCAGGAGGTAGGCGACCGAAAATTCTATTAGAAAATTCGCCCGGGCTGAGTGGCGACGACGCCACCGGCAGCCCCGAGAACGGCTACTGCCGCTGCCGCAGCGACTGGGATTGCGACTTGGACATTGTTAAGGATGTTATTGTTGCTGACGTTGACAGCTACCAAGTCGCCTGCCTGGATTTGACCGCCAGTCACAAGATCCAGCTCGGCATCGGTCAGTTCGACAGGTTCAACGAGCATCTCAGCCCGTTGCTGAAGTGGCAGTTTGATCAGGCTGGGTCGTCGGAGACAACAATCAACAGGATGGCGAAGCCGTCGCCGGACGCGGCGACGAGGATGATCGCGGCGGCCTCCTCGGTGTAGATGAAGAGCAGAAGAGCCAGCACACGGGCAGCTGCCTCTCTCGGGGTTCCGGCCCCGATCAGCAGCCGCATCAGAATGCCGAGATTGTGGCCGGCGACGTGGACCAGATAGCGCTTGTGGACGTTTTCGCGTCCGCGCAGCCAGATCCGGCGCATGCCGCCTCGGTCGAGATTGTGGGCGAAGGATCGCTCAACGATTTCCGCCCGCCGCCGCATCGCTTTCTTGCCAACCCCCGAACCGAGGCGGGTGCGGTTTGCGTAGACCGCAGCACGCGCCTTGTCGTCACCGTGCCAGCGCGAAAAGCCCGGCTGCTTGGGTTCGGCGATGCGCGTCTTCCACGCTCCGCCATCGAGGTTCTTCAAGACGGCGCGCGAGTGATATCCTTTGTCGGCGACCAGTTCGCTCGGCTTGTCCTTGGTCGGTGCGGCGCTGATCTGCGCCAGGTTCTTCTCTGCCGCCGACAGCGTGCCCTCGATTGTCGTTGTGTCGCCGTGATCGGCAGGGTGGAGCGTCGCCGCGACGATGACGCCGGTGTCGAGATCGACCGCGTGCTCGGGCTTGTAGGCCAAGTGCGTGCGACCGTCCTTCAGCCTGGCGATCTTGGCCTCTGGATCGGTCTTGCTCGCCCACTCCTCGTTTGACAGCTTTTTGCCCTTGCGATTGCGATCGATGCGGACCAGATCGTCCGCACTCGGCGTCTCGATGCCGCTCTCCCTGGCCATTTGCGTCAGCATTTCGCGATAGGTCCGGCCATCGTCCCGACGCACGATGGTGCGTAGCGCGGCATTGGCCTCCATCGTCGAGGCATCGATGCCGAGCCGTTTGCCCTTCACCAGGCCTTGCGCGGCCACGAGCTTCAACACCCAGCCGAACACCCTCTCGTGGACCTCGTGGGGAAGCCGTCCGCGCGTCTTCGACAACCACGAGTGATCGGGTACCTTCTCCCGGCTCTCCAGCCGCAGAAAATCGCGCAGCGACATCGAATCCGAACAGCGCCAGGCGATACCTCGCTCGCTGGCGATCCCCTCGAAATACCCAATCATGTGCATGCGGAAGTAACGCCCCGGCGGCACTGACGGCGCACCCATCTTCGGCGCGTAACAGGGCTGGCACGCCGTCTCGACAAAACGGTCAAAACCGCCCGCGATCAGCACTTCCTGAAGCCGATCGTAAAACACATGGCCCGGTGAGCGCGGCATCTCTTCCCAGGTCACGATCAGATCCCCTTGCCGATCGCTCTCCCGCCCCATCGCCATGCCACAAATCCAGTTCAGTCCCCCTGCTTCACACAGAATCAACCAAATCCAACTTCGTCAACGGGCTGCTAGTTGTGCTGCGCGGCGGGCTCGACGGCCTGCACGCCCTGCCGCCCCACGGCGACCGGGACTATCGCCGTCTGCGGCCCACCCTGGC
>DATAHD010000294.1:0-10976 GCA_036263395.1 Rhizomicrobium sp.
TAGTGCCCCATCTCATGCCCGAGCACCGCCAAGGTTTCCTGCGGTGTCGTCTGATCGAGCAGGTTGTCGTTCAGCGATATCCGCGTCGTGCCAAAAAGCCCCGAGACGTTTGCCGAGATACGCTTCGATTGCTTCGACGCATCGACGACATAAACATTGTCGACCGGTATTCCGTTCGCCTTGGCCTGCGCCAGGATCTCGCTCTTCAGCACACTGTCCGGCAGCGGCGTATAGGTGTTGAACAGCGGCGCGATATAGACCGGCCCCAGCATCATGCCGACGACGCTGAAGACCATGAACAGCCCCGTCGCCCAGGCCCACCAAGCCCGGCCAGCCCGCCGGATGAGGGCATAGAGCGCCACCAGCCCCAGCGTTGCGAAGATCAGCGTGACGATAAAGCCCGTGCCGAAATCGCCGAACCATTGACCGAAGGTCTGGTTCGACAACCCGTAAGCGTGCTCGCGGAAGAACCCTTCATACACGGTCAGTGGAAACGTCAGCACCGCCGTCAGCACGAGATACTGGATGCCGTACACCGCGACCTGCCAGCCGGGCGCCATGAAGAAGCGCACCACCCGATTTCGCAATCCCTCCGGCGCGGACTTCAGCAGCATCGCAAACGCGCCCGCGACCATGAACATCGTCTTCATCGCCCGGTTGCGCATCCACGATGAGACCCGCCCCCACAGCAGCAGCACGCAGATCGCCAGCGCATAGATCGCATCGACGAACAGCAGGGTATAGCCACCCTCGAAATACGCGTCCGACTTCGCCTTGGCTTCGCCCTTCACCGTCCCGAGGTAGGCCGCGATCGCCTTTTCCGCATTGAACGGCGGTACCGGCTTCGCCACCTCGATCGGCGGCAATGTCCCCACCTCGATCTTTGTGGTTGGCGCAAGCATGGGCGCAGCCTGCGCCGCCGGCGTGTCCACCGTCACCGCCAGCATCAGCAGCATCACCGCGCAAAAGCGTCCGAACATGCCCGTCCTCCGATTCCCCGACCGCGCGAACCCTACCAGAAAGTTCACCGCCGCCCGCCTTGCTTTCGCCGCGGCGTGCGGCTTCTCTCCAGCCCATGCGTACGCCCGTCCTCGCCGCCGCCATCCTGCTCGCCGCCACCGCCGCGAATGCGGCGCCCAGCGTGCTCGACAACCCAAGCCTGGTCGGTCCCGGCCGCTACGACCGCTGCCTCTATCTCGCCGACCGCAATCCGCGCGGCGCCTATGAAGCGGCATCGGAGTGGAAGGCCGACGACGGCGGCGCCCCCGCCGACCACTGCGCCTCGGTCGCACTCGTTGGTCTGAAGCGCTATCCCGAAGCCGCCGCCCGCCTCGACAACCTCGGCCGCAACGCCGCCGCCGGCGATCTCGTGCTCCGCGCACAAATCCTCGATCAGGCCGGCAATGCCTGGCTGCTGGCGGGGAAGGGCGATCTCGCCGCCGCCTCCTTCACCCGCGCGCTCAGCTATTCGATCAACGATCCCGACATCCTCGCCGACCGCGCCCAGGCGCGTGCGGTCAATCGGGATTGGGCCGGCGCCGATGCCGATCTCACCTCGGCCCTCGCGGTCTATCCCACCCGCACCGATCTTCTTGTCCTGCGTGCCAGCGCCCGCCACGCCCTCGGCAAGAAGCCGGCCGCGCAGGCCGACATCGCCAAGGCGCTGCAACTCAAGCCCGGCAATCCCGATGCGCTGCTCGAGCGCGGTAACATGAAATATGCCGATGGTGATGCACCGGGCGCTGTTGCCGACTGGCGCGAAGTGGTGCGCGCCGCCCCGGCGAGTGGCGCCGCATCAACCGCTCGCGCGCGTCTCGCGGAAGTCACGAAGCCGTAGCCGCCGCGTCCCACTCCGCGCACACATCGGCATCGTCTTCCGCCGCCTGCCTTGATCGCGCGAGAGCCGCAAACGCGTCGCGATCCAACAGCCGCGACAACGCCCACACCGCCATCGCCCGCACCAGCGGCGATACATCGCTCAGCAGAGCCTCAGCTTCCGACGCCAATGCGGCATCGTCCGAGTTGCCAATCGCAATCAGCACATTGCGCACGAACCGGTCGCGCCCGATCCGCTTGACCGGCGAAGCGCGAAACATCGCCCGGAAACTCGTATCGTCCAGCCGCACCAGATCGGCTAGTCGCGGCGACACCAACGCCGCCCGCGCCTGAAACTTCGCTTCGCGCGATACCTGCGCAAACTTGTTCCACGGACACACCGCCAGACAGTCATCGCAGCCATAAATCCGGTTGCCCATCGTAGCACGAAACTCGAGGGGGATGTGTCCCTTATGCTCGATGCTCAGATAAGAGATGCAGCGCGATGCATCGAGCCGATACGGCACGGGAAACGCGTTGGTCGGACACGCATCCAGACAGCGCCGGCACTGCCCGCAGTGATCGCTCTCCGCGTCATCCGTCGCCAACTCCAAGGTCGTGAAGATCGATCCCAGAAACAGCCACGACCCGAATTCCCGAGACACCAGATTGGTGTGCTTGCCCTGCCAGCCGATCCCGCCCCGCTGCGCCAGCGGTTTCTCCATCACCGGTGCGGTATCGACGAACACCTTCACATCGCATTTGAAACGCACCGCCATCTCGCCCGCGATGCGCTTCAACCGCTTCTTGATCACGTCGTGATAGTCGTCGCCTTGCGCATAGACAGAGATCGCGCCGCGATCGGTCTGCCGTATCGCTTCCAGCGGATCGTTCGCCGGCCCATAATTCGCGCCGAGCAGCACCACACTCTTTGCCTCCGGCCACAATGTCGCCGGATCTGCCCGCCGCTCCGGATCGCGCGCCATCCAGTCCATGGTCGCGTGCGATCCGGTATTCAGGAATTGCTGCAGCCCCGCCGCCGCGCCCGGTGCCGCCTCGGCGCGTGCCACGCGCACAACCTCGAACCCTTCGGCCAGCGCCTTGTCGCGAACCCAATCGCGCGGATCAGAAATCGAGCTCGGCATAGTGTGAGACCGGCGGCTGCCCCGGCACCTTGTCCGCCAGCAGCGAGCGGAATGACGGCCGCGACTTCATCCGCACATACCATTCGGCCGCCTGCGGATGCTCGCTCCAGGAAACCTCGCCGAAGTAATCCAGCGCCGACAGGTGTGCCGCCACCGCCAGGTCGGCGAGGGTACAGGAGCGCCCCGCCAGATACCCGCGTTGCTCCGCCAGATCGCCCAGCCGCTTCAGCGACGTGTTCAGCGCCTCACGTCCGCTGCGGATCACGTTCATGTCCGGCGCGCTCCGGGTGGCCGCACCGGTGAACCGCTGCGCCCCCTTCTCGAACACGATCTTGCGGGTCACCGCGTCATGGAATTGCCCCATCGCCCAGTCGAGCAGCCGCAGGCTTTCCGACCGCGCCGCATCGTCCGCCGGGGTCATCGGGTTGTCCGGATAGGCGCCCTCGAGCTGGTCCACGATCGCCCACAGCCCCTCGAACCGGCTGCCGTCCAGCTCGACGAACACCGGCAGATGTGCCAGCGCGTCCTCGGCCTGCACCGGGTCGAACGCCAGCCGCTTCTCTGCCAGCAGAAGGCGGACAAAGCGGGACGTGGGCGACAGGATCAGATGAGTCAGGCGGCGCATCGCCGCAATCTACTGAACACCCTTTGTGGTGGAAAGCGGGCGAAACCGGGGGCTTAGACGCCGCACTTTGCCTCGCTTGCGTGCGTGAAAGCTGGCCGTCCAATGGGCGGACGAACGAGCCTGCCGGGCTGATTTACCACCAGTTCACAAGCCAAAAGCCCGGCCTGGTTGTATAAGTTCTCTCATGGGTGGCTGAGGGCAGGGCGGTGCCAGACTCCGTTCAAGATTTCGATAGTGCCGACAAACGCGAACGGCTGTCGAAGCTGGAGGCGCAGGCAGATCAGTCGCCTGACGTCGCGCGTCGCATAGCCAAGCTCAAGTCCGACCTCGGCGATGCGCAGGGCGCCCATGACACCTTGTCCGAAGCCCTGCTGCGCTTTCCCACGGATGCGGCACTCATCGAGGATGCCGCACGCCTGAGGCTGGCAGCCGACGACGCAGCGGGTGCGTTGTCATTGCTGGCGCCGCTGGAGACGGAGGCCAAGCCCAACGCTGCAATCCTGCTCGCCCGCGCCCGCGCAAAACTGGGCGACGTATCTGCCGCCGCTCAGACACTCGCTAAAGCCATCGCACGCTTTCCGAAGAATCTGCCGCTCGTTGAGCAGTGCGCGCGTTACCGACTGACGCTGCACGACACGTCGGCGGCCCTTGAGATACTCACACCCTTTGAAGCCGACGCGAAGCCAAACCTCGCGCTGCTGCTCGCCCGCGCGAGAGCGGAGGAGGGCGATGTACAGGCTGCCATCGCAACGCTTCAGCATGTGCGCGAGCGTCACCCGGACGATGAGCGTCTGGTGGCGCAGCTGGCCACCTATTTGCTGAATGTGGGTGACGCCAAAGGCGCAGCCACAATGCTGGCTTCGCTGGAGAAGACACTCTCGGCCTCCACGCTCCTCATTCTCTCGCAGGCCACAGCGGACGCGGGAGATATTGCGGAGAGCGAGGCAATCATCGACCGGGCGATCATGCGTCATCCCGGTGATCCCATCCTGATCGGACACCTCGCGCAAATGCATCTGAATGCTGGCCGATCGCGTGAGGCGGTCGCTTTGCTCGCCGGGATCGAAGACTCCATCCCCGCAGCACAGGCGATGCTGTTGTCCAAGGCGCGTCTGTTCACCGGCGATCCGATGGAAGCCATGGCAACTCTGGAGCGCGCCGTGCAGCGTTTTCCGAAGAACGCAATGCTTCTGTTGAATCTGGCAACTGCGCGCCGAACCGCCGGCGATGCAAACGGTGCACTCGCGGCGCTGGATCAAACGCCCGAACCGCGTGGCGCGAAATGGTACCTGGCGCGCAGCCGCCTGTTCGAAATGCTCGGCGACATCCCGGCGTCTGAAGCCACGATCCGCCAAGGCTTGGCGGCGTTACCCGACGATGTGTCCCTCTTGTCCCATCTGTCGCGCTTTCTCTCCTCGCAGGAAAGGCACGATGAGGCGCATGCCACCGGCGCGGTGATCGAGGACGCGCTTGTCGGAAAACCTGAAGAACTCGGCAATTTCATCACGTCTTACTTCATCTTCGGCGATGCTCACGGCGCCGCCGAGTTGATCGCGCGCATTCTGTCGAAGCTGGAGGCGGCACCTCACAATCGGAAGACAACCGATGCCTTGATGCATTTGATTCCGGGCGCGCGGTTGCTCCGCTCCGATATCGGCGCGCCACTCTTCAAGCGCATTCTCGCGCAACTGAGCGCGCCGGGCGTTCGGATGACCCTTGAGCAGCATATCTGGACCGCTGTGCTGTGCGGGATTGTCGAAGACTACCCGAGCCTGCGTGCCCGCATTGCAGCAATGATGCCGAAGCTGGAGCGGGCCAAAGACATTATCGAGGTGGTTTCGCTCGCCGCCTGGACGCACGATTTGCCTGCAGTTGCCGCGTTGGAAGATCGCTTCAAAACCGCCATCAAAAGCGAGCAGAGCGTTGCCGCGTCCAGGAATGATCCCGTTGGCGACTTCCGGATATTCTGCGACCGCGAACTGGGCGCGACGGGTTTCGATATTGGCGGCTCCGATGTCGTGATCCTGTTTCAAGGGCTCTACAACACGCTGGAGACAATCCAGCAGACGCTGATCCTCGGTTCGCTCGCGCGCAAAACGGACGTCATCAGGTTGTACGACATGCGCCGTGATGTGCTCCTCTCCGGCATCGGCCCGGAAACAACGGGGCGAGAGCAAGCCTACGCGGCGCTTAAGCGGCTCATTGCCGAACGCGGTTATAGGCGCGTGATCTGCGTTGGCCTGTCCGGCGGTGGAATGCCGGCGGCCGTCTACGGCGATGCGATCGGCGCCGACCGGGTCGTCGTGTTTTCGACGGGAACATTCTTTCCCCCCGATGATGATGGCGTGGAACGACGCGCGCGTGCCTTCCTGCATAAGGTTCGCAGCACAGGCTTCGAGATCGGCAGCGATAACCTCGAAATCTGGAAGCAGCCGGGACCACACCCCGAGTTCCATCTCTACTATCCCGCGCTCAATCCGCAGGACGCGCGTCATGCGCTGCGTATGGAGGGGCTTCCCGGCGTGACTCTGCATCCGGCTGAAACAGCCGAGCACGGATTTTTCACAATGTTCACCAGCGAGCAGTTCATGACGGCGATCTTTGGTCCGCCATAATGCGCTGATGGAACGCCGGTCACACGCCAGAAGGCGTCGTCCTCTTTCTCGGGGACATTCACAGGCCATCAACAGACGGCCCGCTCACGCCATTCCTAGGTTGCGTGCCCGTTCGGGTACGCATCGCGAGGAGCAATCTTGGTATGAGCACAGTGACGGTCACCGGTTCCGCCGGCTTCAACATGACCCAGTTCTTCAACATCTCGAAGTTCTCGAACGCGACCTACTTCGAGCAGGGCTTCGATGCGGCAACCCACTTCCAGTCCACCGCGAAAGACGGAACCAAGATCGACTTCTACAGCAATGTCGGTGATTTCGACTACTTCCAGAACCCGCCGCCGGACGGTTCCAGCAACAGCCCGCCGGACGCCGGCACGATCAACCGCTTCGTCGTTACAACGACAACCGGCGCGATTGCGGAGGTCAACAACTTCTCCATCACCGTCGCACAGATCTTCGGCTGGGCGCTCTCCAACGATCAGAACGGTTTCGTGAACGCATTGTTCGGTGGGGATGACACCTTCCATGGCGGCGGTCATGGCGACGTGCTGGAGGGCTTCGCTGGCAACGACTATTTCGAGTTCTATTCCGGTGGCGTGAACACCGCACTGGGCGATGCCGGCAACGACACGTTCAACGTCATCGTGCCGACGTTCTCGACCGCCAGCCACTTCGACGGTGGCGACGGCTTCGACACGTTCTCGCTCGTCGGCTCCAGCAACTTGCCCATCGTGTTCGGCAATGCCACGGTGCAGAACATCGAAAATCTGCAGTTCGGCAGCGGCGGCGTAAACGGCCAGGTCGTGAAGATGAACATCGTGATGGCGGACGGCAACGTCGCCGCCGGTGCCACGGTTCAGGTCGGCGACAATCTCGACGACAACGGCATCTTCACCTTCGATGCATCGGCGGAGACCAACGGCAATTACAGTGTCATCGGCGGCGGCGGTGCCGACACCATCACGACCGGCGCGGGCAGCGATTTCATCCTCACCGGTGGCAATTTCAGCGTCCCCGGCCAGTTTGTCGGCATCGATACTATCAGCAGCGGTGCCGGCAACGACACCATCTCGGTGTCCGATAAGCGCGTCACGATCAACGCGGGCAACGACAACGACACGATCAACCTCGGCGGCTACTTCGAAAAGCGGGTGCTGACGGCGGGTGACAAGATCGATGGCGGCGCCGGCAACGACAAGATCAACTTCACCAGCGGTCCAGTAACGGTGAAGCTGGAAGCCACGACGGTCACCAATGTCGAAACCTTCGTGCTGCGGGAATCCTCAACGGTTGGCACCTACAAGATCGTTACCGCTGACGGCACCGTGGCCGCCGGCGCCACTTTAACGGTGGACGCCTCTTCGATGTCCAACGACAGCGTGATCGTCAACGGTGCGAAAGAAACTGATGGATCCTTCCGTTTCATCGGTGGTCAGATCGGCAGCAACGCGAACAACCCCTCAATTGTCCATTTTACCGGTGGCACTGGCAACGACACGTTCGACATGTCCGGCCCGGCCGCCGCGCTGGCGACGCTTGAGGGTGGTGGCGGCAGCGATGCGTTCAACTTTAGCAGCAACGCTTTTGGCTACGATGTGAAGCCCAACGGCGCGCATGCCGCACGCGACACCGTGATCGGCGGCGCCGGCAACGACGTGGTCAACATCGGCGGCGACTACGCGCAGCAGCTGGTCTTCAAGGCCGCGACCCTGCAGCAGATCGAGACGGTGAATGTCCTGGCCGGCCACGACTATTCCTTCCTCCTCGCGGAGTCCGGTCTGGCGCAATACAAGGTCGACGCGTCCGCGCTCGCGTTTTTCAATATTGCCACCTTCGATGCCAGCCAGCTTCTGAAGACGGCCGTCGAACTCGACGGCGGCGCTGGCGACGACATGCTCATCGGCGGAGCCAAGGGCGACATCCTCCGCGGCGGTTTCGGCAACGACACGCTCGACATCACCAAAGGCGGCACCGATGACGTCCATGGCGACGACGGCGACGATACGATCGTGGCCGGCAACAGCTTCAACGTCGGTGACACGATCGACGGCGGGATCGGCAACGACACGCTGAAGCTTTCGGGCAACATGGGCGCGGCCGGTGCACCGGTGGTGCTGCGCGGGATTACCAGTGTCGAGACGTTCGACCTTGCCGCCGGCACCACGGCCAGCCCCTTTGCCTATCACCTGCAACTGGCCGATCAGAACGCCGCGACCGCCAGCGGCATGCTCACCGTCAACGGCGCGAATCTGCGCGACACCGACACGCTGGATATCGACGGCGGCCACGTCGTCGGTGGGACGCTCAATCTCATCGGTAGCATCGGCGCCGACACACTCGTTGGCGGTGGTGGCGTAGACGTCATCAATGGTGGCAAGGGCGCCGACACCATCACCGGCGGTCTGGGCGCGGACCAACTGACCGGCGGCGCCGGCAACGACATCTTCGTCTACACCACGCTGAACGACTCGGTTGCCAAGTCGGCCGCGAACGCGTTCGACCACGTGACCGACTTCGATTTCGCGAGCGACAAGTTCGACTTCAATGTCATCGTCACGGGAATCGATGCCCCCATCACCGGAACGACCGCACCCGCGGGTGGGCTGATCGCCGGTGCGCTCAAGGCCGACCTCTTCATGCTCAGCGCCCATCACGCCGTGCTGTACACATCGACCGACAGCCACCTCTATCTGGTCGTCGACGGCAACGGCGACGTCGGCTTCCAGGCCAACGGCGACTACGTCGTCGACATCACCGGCGCGGCGCACGCGACATCCTCGGGCACGACGGGCGTCGATCTGGGCGACTTCATCTGACGGCTGCGTTCTAGTCGTCAGCGTGTCTCGACGGGGCCAATTGTGCCCCGTTGACGCCCTTGTCCGGGGCGGCGCCAGGCATTTTGGCGGCAATCCGGGCGGGAAATCCGTCGCGCTTGCTTTCGGGACCCGACCTCAGTATTTCATCCCCACCGCGGACAGGTGGTCGAGTGGTTGATGGCACCGCACTCGAAATGCGGAGACCCTTTACGGGGTTCGTGAGTTCGAATCTCACCCTGTCCGCCATTTTCCTTTAGCTATAGTTCCTGTTTCCCGATCCCCATTTCAAGCGTTGAACCCATTTTCATCGCGTTATTTGACGGCAGGCTGCATGGACAAAGCCACCACGGATAAGAATGTGCGCATCGGCGTTGCCGCGCTCGTTCTCGTCGCCCTCCAGATCGCCGTACTGCATCACTTCGGCCAGCCGTTTCTGGCTGCCAGCGGGCAGATCAAGCTATGGGCCAACGACCCGCTCAGCCCTGACATGTCGCAGCAGTTGGCGGATTGGTACAGCTTCTCCCACCTCATCCACGGCGCCGTGTTCTACGGCTTGCTGCATCTCCTCGCGCCACGCCTGCCGGTCGGCGTGCGCCTGCTTATCGCGATGGGCATCGAAATCGCGTGGGAGATCACGGAGAACACGCCGGCGGTTATTCAGCACTATCGGCAGCAGGCGCTCGCGGCCGGCTATGTCGGCGACAGCATCCTCAATTCGGTGTCTGACACGGTGATGATGAGCACCGGCTTCTTCGCCGCCTCGCGGCTGAGGGCCCGTTACACGGTCGCAATTGCGCTCGCGTTCGAACTCTTCACCGCATTCATGATCCGGGACAACCTGACGCTCAATGTGCTCAACCTGATTGCCCCGAGTGACTGGGCGCCGATACAGGCCATTCACCACTGGCAAGAAGGCGCTCGGCAGCCACGGTGGCACACCGGAACGATTCTAGGCGCTCCTCCGTTGTCCGTACGACAAAAACGAGGGAAACCATGCGCTCTGGATGCCTTTGGCTAATCGGTGTTCCAATCCCGGTCATCATTCTTCTGTGGCTTATCACTGGCCACGCGTAATTCTTGGGAACGCCGGAGGCGAAGCCGCCTGGCTCCGCCTCCCATTCCTTTATCCGTGCAGCTTCTTTGCCGTCTCGGCGATGCGGCGGCCTTGATAGCGGGCTCCGATCAGTTCGTTTTCGCTCGGCTGCCGTGAGCCATCGCCACCGGCGATGGTGGTGGCGCCATAGGGTGAGCCGCCGGTGACCTCATCAAGGCGCATCTGGCCCTGATGGCCATAGTCGAGGCCGACGATCACCATGCCGAAATGCAGCAGGTTGGTGATGATCGAGAACAGCGTCGTCTCGTTGCCGCCGTGCTGCGTGGCGCTGGAGGTGAACGCGCCGCCAACCTTGCCGTTCAGCGCACCGCGTGCCCACAGGCCGCCGGCCTGATCGAGGAAGTTGGCCATCTGTGACGTCATGCGGCCGAAGCGAGTGCCGGTGCCGACGATAATGGCGTCATAGTTGGCGAGCTCTTCGATGGTCGCCACCGGCGCCTTCTGGTCCGTCTTGTAGTGCGACTTCTGCGCGATCTCATCCGGCACAAGCTCCGGCACGCGCTTGATGTCGACCTCAACGCCCGCTTCGCGGGCGCCTTCGGCAACGGCTTCGGCCATCTTCTCGATGTGGCCGTAGGACGAATAATAGAGAACGAGAACCTTGGTCATAGCTTGCTCCAATCGTTAAAAGAGGGGGCGGGCGCGATCCGGAGAGGGCAATGGACCGCGCCCGTGTGCTTCGGCGCGGGTCAGGCCGCGTCCACCAGCACGATTTCGGAATCCTCGAGCGCGGTGACCGTCACCACCTCGACATCGGCAATCGCCGCGCCGTCGCGGGCATCGATCCGTACGCCGTTGACTTCGACCGACCCGACGGCGGGCACGAGGTAGCCGTTGCGGCCTGCA
>DATAHD010000295.1:0-3614 GCA_036263395.1 Rhizomicrobium sp.
GTGCCGATGCAGTCCGAGCCGGTGTCGCCGCCACCGACCACGACGACGTGCTTGCCCTTTGCGAGCAGCGTGCCGTTTGGCGCGGCGCGATTTTCCGGATCGCCGGCCACGCGCTTGTTCTGCTGGGTAAGGAAATCCATCGCGTAGTGGATACCGCTGAGATCGCGGCCTTCGACCTCCAGATCGCGCGGTTGCTCGGCGCCACCGGAGAGAACGACAGCATCGTAATCGGCAAGCAGCATCGAGAACGGGATCGCAGCGCCGACTTCGACACCCGGCCGGAATGTCACGCCCTCGGCCTCCATCTGCCGCATGCGGCGGTCGATGAGATGCTTCTCCATCTTGAAGTCGGGAATGCCATAACGAAGCAGACCACCGATGCGGTCGTTCTTCTCGAACACCGTCACGTTATGGCCGGCGCGAGCAAGCTGCTGTGCGCAGGCGAGGCCCGATGGACCCGACCCAACGACGGCAACAGACTTGCCGGTCTTGTGATCGGGCTCCAGCGGAACGATCCAGTCTTCCTGCCAGCCGCGATCGACGATCTGGCACTCGATGGTTTTGATCGTGACCGGCGTTTCCTGGATGTTCAGCGTGCACGATGCCTCGCATGGCGCAGGGCAGACGCGGCCGGTGAACTCCGGGAAGTTGTTTGTGGAGTGCAGCGTGTCGAGCGCAGCGCGCCACTGGTCGCGATAAACGAGGTTGTTGAAGTCCGGGATCATGTTGTTGACCGGACAGCCGGAGTGACAGAATGGGATGCCGCAATCCATGCAGCGCGCCGCCTGTTCCGTGACGCCGCCATAGCTGAGCGGCTTCACGAACTCTTGCCAGTTCTTCTTGCGCGCCTCCGGCTTTTCATAGCCGCGGTCGCTGCGTTCGATCTCCAGGAAGCCTGTTGGTTTGGCCATTGTCGCTATTCCGCGGCGATGTGGGTGGTGGCGCGCTCGGCCGCCAGATCGGCGAGAGCGCGGGCATAGTCGGATGGCATCACCTTCACGAAGTGGGTGAGGGCGTTGTCCCAGTTGTCGAGCAGGGCGCGGGCGCGGGCGCTACCGGTGTGGAGCAGGTGCCGCTCAACTAGGATGCGCAGACGCTCGGCGTCGTAACGCAGAACGTCGCCCATGCCGTTGTCGTGCACGCTGACGGCGCGCTGTCGGGGCATCATCGGATCCTCGCTGCCGGTGGCCGGTGCGATGCGCTCCAGCTTCACCATCGCCTTGTTGCACAGGCTGTCGAACGCGTTGTCCGGATCGTAGACATAAGCAACGCCACCCGACATGCCGGCCGCGAAGTTGCGGCCGGTCTTGCCGAGCACGACGACGATGCCGCCGGTCATGTATTCGCAGCCGTGATCGCCGGTGCCTTCGACCACCGCGACGGCGCCGGAGTTGCGGACCGCGAAACGCTCACCGGCAACACCGTGGAAGTAGGCTTCGCCGGCGATTGCGCCATACAGCACGGTATTGCCGACGATGATGTTTTCCGACGGATCGCGGCGCGAGTCCTTCGGCGGACGCACGACCACTTTGCCACCGGAGAGGCCCTTGCCGACATAGTCGTTGCCGTCGCCGACGAGGTCGAGTGTGACTCCGGCAGCGAGGAACGCGCCGAAGCTCTGGCCCGCGGTGCCGTCGAACGTCACGACGATGGTGTCGTCCGGCAGACCGTCATGGCCGTGCAGCAGCGCGACCTTGCCGGAGAGCATCGCGCCGACGGTGCGATCCACGTTGCGAATCTTACGCTCCAGCCGGATCGCTTGGCCGTTCTCGATGGAAGGCTGAGCCGCGGCGATCAGGTCGTGATCGAGTGCGGTTTCGAGGCCGTGGTCCTGCTGCTCCTTGTTGCGGATCGCAGCACCGGCGGCCGGGGCGGCCTGATGCAGGATTTTGCGCAGGTCGATGCCCTTGGCCTTCCAGTGATCGACCGCCTGTGTGGTGTCGAGCATGTCGACGCGGCCGATCATGGCGTTCAGCGTGCGGAAGCCTAGCTGCGCCATGATCTCGCGCAGTTCTTCGGCGACGAAAAAGAAGTAGTTGATCACATGCTCCGGCTGGCCGGTGAAGCGCTTGCGCAGCACCGGGTCCTGGGTCGCGACGCCGACGGGGCAGGTGTTCAGATGGCACTTGCGCATCATGATGCAGCCTGCCGCGATCAGCGGCGCGGTGGCAAAGCCGAACTCGTCGGCGCCGAGCAGTGCCGCGATGGCGACGTCGCGGCCGGTGCGCAGGCCGCCGTCGCACTGCACGGCGATGCGGCCACGCAGACCGTTGAGCACCAGCGTCTGCTGCGTTTCGGAGAGACCGATCTCCCACGGGCTGCCGGCATGCGTCAGTGACGTGAGCGGCGAGGCGCCGGTGCCGCCTTCGTAGCCGGAGATCGTGACGTGATCGGCGCGCGCTTTTGCAACACCGGCCGCAACCGTGCCGACGCCGACTTCCGACACCAGCTTCACGGAGATGCGGGCCTTTGGGTTGGCGCTCTTCAGATCGTGGATGAGCTGCGCCAGGTCTTCGATCGAATAGATGTCGTGATGTGGCGGCGGCGAAATCAGGCCAACACCCGGTGTCGAGTGGCGCACCTTGGCGATGTTCTTGTCGACCTTGTGGCCGGGTAGCTGTCCGCCTTCGCCGGGCTTGGCGCCCTGCGCCATCTTGATCTGGATGTCGTCGGCATTGACGAGATATTCGATGGTGACGCCGAAGCGGCCGGATGCGACCTGCTTGATGGCGGAGCGCATGGAGTCGCCGTTCGGTAGCGGCTTGAAGCGATCCGCTTCCTCGCCGCCCTCGCCGGTGTTGGAGCGGCCACCGATGCGGTTCATTGCGATGGCGAGCGTGGTGTGGGCTTCGCGGCTGATCGAGCCGAAGCTCATCGCGCCGGTGGCGAAGCGACGGACGATTTCGCTCGCCGGTTCGACGTCTTTCAGCGCCAGCGGTTCTTTCGCAGGCTTGAACTTCATCAACCCGCGGATGGTGAGCAGGCGCTCGCTCTGTTCGTTGATCGCCGCGGCGAAGGCTTTGTAGTCGTCCGGTCGCTTGCCGCGCACCGCGTGCTGCAGCTTCGAGACGGATTCCGGCGTCCAGGCATGTTCTTCGCCGCGCAGACGGAACGCATAGTCGCCGCCGACGTCCAGCATGGTGCGGTAGATCGGGTTGTCGCCGAACGCGTTACGATGACGCCGCACGCATTCCTCGCCTATCTCGTTGATGCCGACCCCTTCAATGGTGGTCGCGGTGCCGGTGAAGTACTTGTCGACGAATGCCGACGAGAGACCGACAGCGTCGAAGATCTGCGCGCCACAATAGGACTGGTACGTCGAGATGCCCATTTTGGACATCACCTTCAGCACGCCCTTGCCGATGGCCTTGATGTAGTTCTTCTGTACTTCACCGGTGGTCAGCGGCAGTTCGCGCTGTTGGCGAATCTGCTCCAGCGTTTCGAACGCGAGATAGGGGTTGATCGCCTCCGCACCATAACCGGCCAGGGCGCAGAAGTGATGCACCTCGCGCGCTTCGCCGGTCTCGACGACAAGGCCGGTCTGCATACGCAGGCCCTGGCGGATCAGCTGGTGATGTACCGCCGCCGTCGCGAGCAGGGCCGGCACCGGAATG
>DATAHD010000296.1:0-2161 GCA_036263395.1 Rhizomicrobium sp.
CCCTGAATGTTGGCGACGTTCTCCACGAGCTTCGGCGCCGTCGCAAGCCGAAGCGATCACAGCGGTGAATTACCGGGTTGTCAGAATCGCGAGCCAGATGAGCGCGACGACAGTGGGATAGAATGTTAACGCAAATCCGAAAGCGCGCGCCCATGGGGCGAGCAAATAACCAATCCAGAACGCGAAGCGGCCGACACCGAAAAGCACCGCGAGCACCGGGATAAGGCCGAGGCGGTCCAGCGGCAGCTCGAGCGCGAGGAGCGACCAAGCGACGGCGACCAGCACCGTCTGTTCGAGCGTGTTCTGGATGTAGCGCAGGTTGATCTCGAGCGACGAGCTCGCAGGCGTACGCGTGCCGTCCATCGCGTCGGTGGAGAAGAAGCGGCGGTTGGCCATGACGCCGATGCCGACCATCAGCGCGAGCGCCGGGACCAGCAGCCATTTCAGCGCAAAGGCGAGACGGTCGGCCGACGTGTCGATCAGCCAGACATGCGGTCGCAGCGGCCCGGACCAGGCGAACCAGACGACGATGGCCGCGCCCGCCATGGCGAGGCCGACAAGAATCTGTTTGCCGAACATGCTGCCCTCCACCGCTCAGCGACTGTCGAGCCGAATCACGCTGCCGTGCAATGGCTTGCGCGGGTTAGGTAGCGCTGACAGGCTCCGCGCATGGATCAGGACCTGATGCAGCGGGCCAAACGCGGCGATACGGAGGCGCAGTTCGCGCTTGCGATGGAGCATGCGAATGCCGGCCAGGCACGCGATGCTCTGACCTGGATGACGAAGGCGGCGGATGGCGGCGCGATGATCGCCGAGGCGCAGCTGGGCATCTGGCAATTGCTGGGCATGGTGGCGGAGCGCAACACCCGCGAAGGGCTGAAACGCATCCGCAAAGCGGCGCGCGCGGGCGATGATATTTCGTGCCTGCTGCTCAGCGGTCTTAACGCGATGGGTATTCTGGCGCCGCAGGACTGGACCGCGGCACGTGACTGGCTGATCGAGGCGGCGCGGCTCGGCAATGTGCGGGCACTGACGCAGCTGTCGCTGCTGCTGCCGGAAGATTTTGCGGGCCGCGAAGCGTTCGCTTTGAAAGCGGCGGCAAGCGGTTATGCGCCGGCGGCCGGATTGTTCGACGTGAGCAAGATGGAAGCGAGCGACCTCGACGCCGCGAAGGCTGCGCTCAATCTGGCGCAGATCGCAGCGGTGCCGATCGACACAACGACGGAACGCGACGGGCCACGGCTGCAGACGGCGCGCGGGTTTCTGCCGGAGCCGTGGTGCCGATACATCCGCGCGCTGGCCGAACCGTTGCTCGTGCCGTCCGATGTGCACAACGCGGCGCTGGGCCGGACGGTGCTGGGCGTGCGCACCAGCTCGCACATGGCGTTCGGCGCGGCGGACACCGATCCGCTGCTTGCCATCGTTTCGCATCGCATCGCCAGGTGGACCGCAACGCATGTCGCGTGCGGCGAGCACACGACGGTGCTGCGCTATCGCCCCGGCGAGGAATACCGGCGGCATGTCGATTATTTCGATCCCGCGATCCCGACCATCTGGGCGGAGGCACAGCGGGCCGGGCAGCGCGAACTGACGGTGCTGGTCTGGCTGAACGACGACTTCGGCGGCGGCGAGACCGAATTCCCGCTGGCCGATTTCCGCTTCAGGGGGCAGACGGGCGACGCGCTGGCGTTCTGGAACGTGCTGCCTGACGGCGCCCCAGACCGGCGCACCACGCATGCCGGCCTGCCGGTGCAGAGCGGCGAGAAATGGCTGATCTCCAAGTGGATTCGGGCGCGAGCTCAGGAGCCCTGAGCCTACCGCTTCGGCTGCGGCATCCGGATGGGTGCATGTGCGAAGGGCGTCGGCTAAGGTCCGGCCCACGCAATTTTTGATCCGAAAACGCGAAGTCCGAGACATGTCCAACGATATTTCCCAGCTGTTCGACCAGTGCGACGAGGCCGTGACGGCCGCCGAGCGCTTCCTTACCGCCGCCAGAACGGCCGTGGCCGCCAAGGTCACCAAAGACGGCAAGATCTCGGCCGCGCTGATCGACAAAGAACAGCGGGCGGTGCACGGCTTTGCGTGGGTTGCGACCTATGTCGAAGCGCTGCGCCAGACGGCGCGCTGGGCGCGGCATCTGCAAAGCGACGGCAAGTTCGGC
>DATAHD010000297.1:0-1591 GCA_036263395.1 Rhizomicrobium sp.
GATGCGGTGCATCTCTATCAATGCCAGACGTGGGCGAAGTTCACCGGCGATGCCGACTACGATCAGCCGTTCCACTGCGATTACAGCAATCACACGCTGACGGCGCCGTCGGAAGACGCGACCAAAAACTCGATCACCATCCTCTGCTACTTCAGCGACGTCAGCGATGCGCACGGCCCAATGCACTACGTCACGCGGCCCGACGCGTCGAAGGTCGCCGGCCCCGAAGCCTCGCTCAGCGGCGATCCCGCAGTGGCTGCGCGCCTGCAGGCGGACCTGAAGCCGCTCGGCCGCTCCAGCGCAGGCCCGGCCGGAACGATCCTGCCCTACAGCATCGACGTCTATCATCGCGGCACCAATCTCACCGCGCCGCGCGGCCACCGCTATGCGGTGATGACCTGCTTCAAGAAAGCCGGCGACGAAAGCATTGGCTTCCACGCCTGGCAGTTCCATCACAAGAAGCCGTGGCGGCGCATCTTCGATCACGCGACACCGGAGCAGCTCGCACTCTTCGGTGTGCAGATGCCCGGCGACCCGTTCTGGACCGACGTCACGATCGCGAGAACGCAAGCGCGTTATCCGAAATGGAATGCGGCGCCGTATCGCGAGGCGATGCGCGCCGGTGGTTGAAATTTACGTCGACGCAGACGCCTGCCCTGTGAAGGCGGAGGTTGAGCGCGTCGCCGAACGCCATGGCCTCACGGTGCACGTCGTCAGCAATGGTGGCATCCGGCCAAGCCCGCATCCGCTCATCAAAACGGTGGTCGTGCCGGAGGGGCCAGACGTCGCCGACGACTGGATCGCCGATCACATCACGGCGAACGACATCTGCGTGACGGCGGACATCCCGCTCGCCTCACGCTGCCTGGAGAAAGGCGCGCAGGTTCTGCGTCACAACGGCAAGCCATTCACGCCGGACGGCATCGGCATGGCGCTCGGCATGCGCGAATTGAACCGCCACCTGCGCGAGCTCACGCCCGGCGGCCAGACCTTCCACGCCGGTTTCACGAAAGAAGACCGCTCCCGCTTCCTCGGCGCACTGGAAAACGCGATCCAGGCCGCGAAACGCCGTAAGATTTAAGCGCACACAAAGAGCTTCCCTCCCGGCATCTTGCACAACTGCCGCGAGCCTTTCACAAAGGCGGCGGAGAATTTCAGAACACGTTACAGGGAGGCTTCCGCCATGCTTCGTCTCTACGATCACCCGTTCTCGCCCTATGCCCAGAAGGTGAAGATCGCGCTGCGCGAAAAGGGCCAGCCGTTCGAGCCGCCGCTGCCGCAGGGCATCGGCGCCGGTGGCGCACAGGGTGAGTTCGTCGAAGCCAACCCGCGCGCCGAAGTGCCGGCACTGATCGACGGCGACGTGAAGGTTTTCGATTCCACCATCATCCTCGAATACATCGAGGACAAATGGCCGACACCGCCGATGCTGCCGAAGTCGCCGGCCGAGCGCGCCCGCGTGCGCATGCTCGAAGAGGTGATGGACACCCACTACGAGCCGATCAACTGGGGCCTCGGCGAAATCCGCGCCTTCAAGCGCGCCGAGGGTGCACTGGCCGAGAAGATCGAGAAGCGCGCCGCCGAGCAGACA
>DATAHD010000298.1:0-6454 GCA_036263395.1 Rhizomicrobium sp.
GTCAACGTCGGCGGCACACGGACCCACGCCTGATGCGCGACGCCGTCCGCATCGCCGTCGCCGTGCCGGTCCTGCTCGGCTTCGCCTGGGTGTCGAGCGTCGTCGTCGGCGCCGCCATGGCGGTGAGCCACGGCGTAGCGATCGACACGACGCTTCTCACGCAATCGCCGGCCGGTTGGACGGATGCGCTCGTGTTCGGTTTGACGGCCCTGGTGCTGCTTGTCGATCGCTGGGCGAATGGGCCGGACATGTTCCGCAACCTGCTCGCCCGCTCGCGCTACGATCTGTTCTTCGCCATCGCCTCGGCGACCGGCGCGATGACGGCGATGGAGGTGCTCTTCTCAGCCGGACTTGCCGCCTGGCTCGGCGAGACCATCGGCACCCTGCCCTCGTCAAACATCATGCGCGCGATACCGTTCGCGGCGCAGTTCGTCATCCTCTACGTGATGTCGAACTTCTTCGACTATTGGGCGCACCGCTTCCTGCACACCAAACGGATGTGGCCGATCCACGCGATGCATCACGCGGCGCAGGAGTTCCTCTCCTTCACGACGAGCCGCGTCCATCCGCTCGAAGCCCTTGTGCGCCAGACGGTTTGCGCGTCGGGACTGACCTTGATCGGTTTCGGTCCGGATGCCGTGTTTGCGCTGCTGGTCGTCGGCAGCCTGCAAGACGCCATCACCCATTCGAACGCGCCCTATCCGCGCTGGCTTGAGCCCTGGATCGCCGGACCGGCGGCGCACCGCGTGCATCACAGCGCCGACGCCGCCTACTACAACCGCAACTTCAGCGAATTCGCCGTGTGGGATCGCCTGTTCGGTACCTTCGCGCTGCCTGAGGACGCGCGGCGATTGCCGATGGGCGTCGGCGGCGTGCACACGCCAACGGACAACCCTATCGCCGACATGCTGACCGCGATGCGGCTGTGGCTGCGCGGGATCGCCGGCGCGTTCCGCATCCCTTCAGCCCTTATCACCAAAGCCAATTGAGCAAGGACGACCAGCCATGCGCGCGATGACTTCTCTGCGCCACGACACGATCGAACCGGCACCGGGCAGCAGTGCAGAGGTCGTGGCCTTCCGTGGTTACCGCGAGAGCACCATGGCGGGTCCACGCCAGCGCTTTGCTAAGGCCGTCGCACAGATGCGCGATATCCTCGGCGACAGCGAACCGTTCCTGCAAGTGCTGGCCGAGCGCCTCACCTTCGAGGGCGCATGCGAAGACGAGCTTGCAGAAGAAGTGCTGGTCGACGATCCGGACGGTTTCAGCTTCACACTCGGCGGCGCAACGCGCTGAAGCTCAGCCCCAGCTTTCGCGCACGCCCATGCGGCGGGCACGCACTTTGTCCTGCAGCGGCGGCAGGATCGGACCGGCCTTGCTGAAGTAATGGCCCTGGCCGAGATGGAAGCCCATCTCCTTCACCAGCTTGTAGTGATGTTCTTCGCTGACGAACTCGGCGATCGTTTCGATGTTCAGCTCGTGGCACATCGACACGATGCTCTTCAGCAGCTGATCGTCGCGCTTCGACTGGCCGATGTTCTTGATCAGCGAGCCGTCGATCTTCACGAAATCGACATTGAAGGCATGCAGATACTGGAACGACGCCGCACCGGCGCCAAAATCGTCGAGCCCCGCCCGGAAACCTGCCGAACGCAGCGTCTGTAGCGCCTCGTTGGCGCTCTGCAGATCGGTAATCGCGGCCGTCTCGGTGATCTCAATCAGCACCTTGCGCGCCAGCTTGCGGCGGCGCAGCAGCAGACCGGCCAGCATGCCGAAGCTCGACGGCGTCGATAGCGTGTGGCCGGACATGTTGAACGCGACGGACGGGCTACGATCGCCCAGCGCCTCGACCGCGCCAAGCACTTTGACCGCAACCGCGAGATCGAACGCGTCGGAGATGCGCAGCGACTCCGCAAACTCGATCATCTCCTGCGTGTTGGCACTCTCGAAGCGGGTCAGCGCTTCGTAGTGCGCAACCTCGCCGGTCTTCAGTTCCACGATCGGTTGGTATGCCATCGAGAACTTGCCCTCAGCTACCACATTGGTGAGATGAATGGCTTTCGCCTCGGTCTCCTGCACGATCTCATCGAACGCTTTGCCGATATCCTGCGGCACGGTCCCGCCGCCGGAGATCTTGTCGACGGCATAGCGCAGTGCGAGCATACGCTGATCGGACGTCAGCCCGTTGCTCTTCAGCGAGACAAGTGTTTCGGCAACCTGCAGATCGCCGAGCCCACCATCCGACAGAGCCTTCTTCACGACCTGCGCGAGATGGGCGCCGCGGCGCACGATGGCGCCGAAGCCCGTCTCCGACACACGGCCCGACGTTTCGATGCCCGACTGCGCAATGGCCTGACCGATCTTGGATAGAACCGTGTCGGCCTGATCCTGCGGCAGCTTGGCGAGATCGGCGACTTCGACGACGGCAAGCTTTTCGTCGGGCTGCGCCGGTTTGCTGACCTTCGCCAAAAAGGAGTCGCGGTTCGCGAGCCCAGTTTGCGCATCGGCGCCGCTGCTTGCGGCCAATGCGCCACGCAGGCCGGAATAGCCGAGCGTACAGGACACGACCCCGTTGTTCTGCGGCAAACGGCACATCGCAACATCGACGTCGGCACCACCCACCAGTTTCAGGCGCACAGGGCCGCAGCGGCCGCCTTCGGCAAGACCGCGAACGTAGGAAAGGAAATGCGAGTCGTCGCGCGGCTCGAACACCTGTTTGCTGGTCAGACCGACCAGCGGTTTGCCATGCGCGATGTCGCGCTGCGCACCGGTGGCGAACACGATCTCGCCGTTGCGGGAGACCTCGAAGAGAAGGTCCGCATTGGCAAATGCAAAACCGAGGAGCCGGGCGCGATAAGGCATGCGCGCACTATCCCTCTTCGGGCATTAGCACGGCGTAAATAAATCGAAGCCCGAATGGTTATCAGACGTTAAGAAGCAGGTGCTGGCGCTCCCATGGGCTGATCACCTGCTGGTAAGCGTCGTGCTCGGACGCCTTGACATCGCTGAACAGCAGCACGAAATCCTCGCCTAGAACTTCCTTCAGCTCCGACGACGACTTGAACCGCTGCACCGCATCGAGGATGTGGCGCGGCAACTGGTAGCGGGAGGACTCGTAGGCGTTGCCCTCCATCGCCTTGGTCGGCGTCAGGTTCTCGATCATGCCGAGATAGCCGCAGGCGAGCGTAGCGGCGATCGCAAGGTAGGGATTGGCGTCGGCCCCCGGCACGCGGTTCTCGACCCGGCGATTCTTCATGTCGGAAATCGGCACCCGCAGACCCACCGTGCGGTTCTCATGCCCCCAATGCGTGTTGATCGGGGCGGAGAGGAAGCGCACCAGGCGGCGGTAGGAATTCACGAACGGCGCGATCATCGGCATCGCAGCCGGCAGATAGCGTTGCAGGCCCGCAATGTGCGCGAGGAACAGGCGCGTGTCCTTGCCCTGCTTGGTCGCGAACAGGCTGCGGCCCTTCTCATCCACCACGCTCTGGTGGATGTGCATCGCCGAACCCGGCTCCTGCTCATAGGGCTTGGCCATGAACGTCGCATAGATGTCGTGGCGCAGCGCGGCCTGGCGCACCGTGCGTTTGAACAGGAAGGTCTGGTCGGCGAGCGCAAGCGGGTCGCCGTGGTTGAAGTTCATCTCCACCTGCGCCACGCCCTCTTCGTGGATCAGGCTGTCGATGCCGATGTCCTGTGCATCGCAGAAGTCGTAGACGTCTTCGAACAGGGGATCGAATTCGTTGACCGCGTCGATGCCATACGCCTGGCGGCCCGACTGCGGACGGCCGTTCTTCCCGGCCGGCGGCTGCAGCGGATAGTCGGGATCGATGTTCTTGGCGGCGAGGAAGAACTCAAGTTCCGGCGCCACGATCGGCCGCCAGCCTTTTTCTTCATAGAGCGCCAGCACGCGCTTCAGCACCGCGCGCGGTGCAACGGTGATCGGCTCGCCCGTCTGCTTGTAAGCATCGCAGATCACCTGCGCCGTCGGCTCCTTGTACCAGGGCACGATGCGCAGGGTTTCGAAGTCCGGCACCAGCGCCATGTCCGGCGCCTGATAGGTCAGCGTCTCAGTATCGCAGTCGGCACCCGTCACCATCTGTCCGAACACCGATTCCGGCAGACGCAGCGTGCCGCTCTTCACCGCGCTCAGGAATTTGCCGGTCGGGATGATCTTGCCGCGCGCAATGCCGCCCATGTCGGTAATGAGGCACTCGACCTCGCCGACGCGGCGCTCCTTCAGCCACTCGCTGAAATCTTCCAAACGATCGCGGTTCATCACACACGCTCCAGATTACGAGCACCAATGGCATCGCCGAACGCAGCGAAGATCGCGCGCGACACCGAATTCTCCGACCAGCGCCATTCGGGATGCCATTGCGTCGCGAAGGCAAAAGCTTTCGCACCTTTCACCGACACCGCTTCGATCTGGCCATCAGGCGCCTTCGCCTCGATGCGCAGGTCATCGGCGATGCGGTCGATGCCCTGCGAATGCAGGGAGTTCACCTTGAACGTCTTCTCCTGCGTTATGCGCGAAAGAAGACCGCCGGCCTCGACCGTCACATCGTGCGCCGGGCCATACTGTTCTTCGAGCGGCGCGTTCTTGTCGGCTTCGCGATGATCGACGCGGCCCGGGATCTCATGCACATGCTGAAACAGCGTGCCGCCATAGGCGACGTTCAGCTCCTGAAAGCCGCGGCACAGGCAAAGGATCGGCACACCGGCTGCGATCGCGGCCTTGAGCAGCGGAATGGTCGTCGCGTCGCGGCGCTCGTCCTGCATCACCCCTTCGCGCGGCGCGGGTCCGCCATAGAGTTTCGGCGAGACGTTGGACGGCGAACCGGTGAACAGCAGACCGCTGACACTGGCGATGATGTCGGCAACCGGGATCGGGGGATCGAGCACCGGGATCAGCAACGGTACGGCGCGCGCGCCGTCGCGGACGGCGGTGATGTATTTCTCACCGACCATGTGAAAGGGATGCGGGCCAACCATTCGGTTGTCGCAGGGGATGCCGACGATGTGGGGACGGGGGGACATTGGTTCGCTCTTCGCGTGAACCGGGCGTACCACGGGGCACGAGAACCGGGCAAGCGAGGGCTAAGGAATGGCTGCTATTCCTGCGTTTTCTTGAGCAATGCTGTATCAGCCGACAGAACGAAGGTCGAACCGGGGATGGCCATACCGGACTGAACGTCATCGAGCGAGACCGTTGTCTGCCCGCCCTGCGCATCGACGATCGTCCACTGTTGCAGAGCGAGGCTGGGCTCGCTGAACACCATCGTGATATTGCCGGTGACGCGGTTCTTCGCCGAACGCGCCTTCACCAGGATCGTGTTGCCGTTGTGCTCAACACCGGTGACGTAGGGATTCACTTTCAGGTTCAGCGTGTTCGACAGCACGAAGTCGAGTGGCGATGAGCTGAGCGGATAGCGGTTGGTGGTGTTGAGCTTCTTGTTCAGCACCGTGATCGCATAGCCGTCGGAGACGACGAGCAGCTGCGCCGGCGGCGCATACTCGAACCGGATCTTGCCGGGCTTCTGCAGGAAGAACGTGCCGCCGGCCATGCCGCCATTGCCGTCGATCTGCGTGAAGCGGCCCTTCAGCGTGTGAATGCTGTTGAGATAGGCGCTGATGCGATCGAGATCGGCCTTCTGCGCATCGCTGAACGACGGACGCGCCTGCGGCGCCATCTGTCCGGCGCCGGTGAGCGCGACAGAGGAGAAGGCGACAAGAAGGGCGTAAAGCAAACGGCGCATGGACGCTGTCTTAGCCGCCGTTTGTGGCGGAATGAGGAGATTCAGGCGGCGGCTTCGTGCTTGCGCGGCGAAAGGCCGTCGATGACAAGTCCCATCACGCCTTCAAGTTCCTCTTCCAGCTTGGGAAGCGGCAATTTCGACCAAAGCTGCGGATAGCGGAATTTCATCATCGCCGACTGGATGCATTCGGCACAGGCCGGCGGCTTGGGCGATGCGAATTCGCCGCGTGCATTGCCGTCTTCCAGCAGGGCAGCAAGAATCTCGCGTTCCTGCAACAGCATCCAGTTGGCGAATTCCGGCTTCTCGCGGCTGATCACGACGGCCATCTCATAGGCGCGCGGATCGCTCTCGAGCTTGTTGAAGGTGCGGCGCAACTCTTCGAAGAAGAAATCGTGCAGACGCTCGCGCGCCGTCTTTTTCGGATTCGACGTCACCTTGCGCAGGTGTTCGAGGTGCTTCTGATAATCCTCGGTCGCGATGGCTTCCGCGATGTCGAGCTTGCCCGGAAAGAAGCGGTACAGATTGCCCGGCGACATGCTGCAATCCGCAGCGACCTCGGCCATGGTGGTTTTGGCGTAGCCGAAATGCGAAAATCGCTTCTTCGCGGCATCGACAATCTGTGTACGGATGGCGTCTTTCTCGGACATTGCGCTTCCTTGAGGCCCCTTATTGTTATGTCACAGGAATATAGGGGC
>DATAHD010000299.1:0-7060 GCA_036263395.1 Rhizomicrobium sp.
TGGCGGGTCTGACCTATCACATCGGTCAATAGACGCTTCGGCCGAGGCACCTTGGGATGGGGTGCCTCGGCGGGGGCGGCTGGTGTGGTGCTGGGCGCCAGCTCACAGGGGCGGAGTGTCGCTCGCCCCTTCACGTTTGAAGATGCGAGCGTAGCGGGTTCGCGCCGCCGAGACAGCCGTGTTTACCTGCTCTTCATGGTAACATCCGGTTCTCCGGGGCGGTTTTGGTTGGCGCACGTTCTCGCATTGGTTGCAATGCGGGAGGTCTCGATGCCGGGGCTGTTTTCGCCGGGACAGGTTCAGTTCCGAGCCGATAGAGAATTCGAGCACACCGGGACGTCGGTCGAGATGATCCCGATCAGCGAAGTCGAAAGCAGCGCGGTGCAGCGCGCGGTGGCGACGTGGAAGAAATGGCGCGGAATGCATGCGATGCCTTCGCGCGACAAGATTTCCCTGCGCGATCTCGGCCCGGCGACGCGGCATGTCAGTCTGGCGCGGGTGGTCGATGACGGGGCCGACTACGAATTCCGTGTGATAGGCGATGCGCATGTGCAGGCCTATGGCACGAACTATCAGAACAAGCGGATCAGCGACGTGATCGCGGTCGATGCGCGGTTCGGCCGGCAGCTGAAAGCGTCATACGATCTGGTGCGCATTACGCGACGGCCGTGCGCGTTTCGCGGCACGCTGGGCTACGAAATACAGGACGCGCATTTCGCATGGTACGAGACGTGTTATCTGCCGCTGGGCGACGGCGTGGTCGATCACATCATCAATGCGGCCGTCTACACGCACCGCATCACGGGCTAAGCCGGATCGGGCTCGGCGGCGCGGTCGGCCCACATCTTCGCGAAGGCAGGGCGTGCTTGGCACGCCTCCATCCACGTTTTCACGGCGGGGAAGGCGTCGATCACATCGGATGAGCGTTGCGCGTAGCGGCACACTTCGCAGGTGTTGATGTCCGCGACGGTGAAGCGGCGGCCCACGAGAAAGCCGCCGCCTGTCGTCAACGCATTGGATAGCACGGCCAGCGGTTGCTGCAAGCCTTCACGCGCCGCCGCGGCGACGGCCGGATCGCGCTCGGCTTCCGGCAGCTGGGCGGTGTGCATCAGGAGGTTGAGCGAGTGGGTTTCGACTTCGGTCGCGGCCCACAGCGCCCACATCGTCATCTCGCCGTCTTCGGCAACGTCTTTCGGCGCGAGCGGGCCGCCGAACTTCTTGGCGATATAGAGATTGATCGCGAGCGACTCGTGAAGCGTCAGCGCGCCATCGGTCAGCGTCGGGATGTGACCGTTCGGATTGATCCTGCGAAATTCGGCCGACTGCGTGTGGACCGGCGCATCGGCGGCGTTGGGGTCTTTCAGACGATAGGTCTGAACGATCGGCACCAGCTCATAGGGTTTGTCCAGATCGTTGAGCAGCCAGACGTTGCGCGACGCGCGGGACTTCAGAACGCCATAGATTTTGAGGGACACGCGCCGATCCTTGCTGAGTGGGTGCGCGATATCACTCCGAGTCGTGCGCTGTTACGCCTGCGAAATTCGCATGCACCGCAGCCCGCGATTGCATGTCAGGCGGCGAGGGCGGGCCAGGCGGGTTCGCCGGCGCCGAGGTGCAGGAAGCGGAATTGCAGCGCGGTGTCGATGGCAACGCCGTAGTTCACGGGGAGCGTGCTCAGGAAGATGCCCTCCACCGGGCGGAGCAGGCACAGGAAGGCGCGCATGCCGTTGTCGTCGGGGCCGAGGGGCACTGCGGTGAACTCCACGCATTGGGCATAGCCGCGCGCGAGATGGAGCGGCGAGATCTGCCACAGGCCGCACGGCATCTCGGCCATCAGGCGGCCGGCGGCGACGGCGCCGTTGCGGTGCTGTGCGGGGAGGAGATCGACGTAGTTGAGGCCGGCGAGGTTGCGGCCGGCAAACTCATGCGCGCGCTCGCCGAAGAAGCGGATGCGCATGCCGTCGCCGCGCGGGCCGGGCGCTTCCATGGTGATGAGGTCGCGCAGGAAGCGCACGCCGAGCGAAGGACGGAAGGCATTGCGCGGCGGCAGGGGCCGGCCGTCGCACAGCGAGCGCCAGAACGCCTCGAACGCGAGGCTTTCGTCCGTACGCTGATAGTTCGTGAATGGGGCCCCCGCCTGCATACTTCGCAATCTAAGGGTGCACATATTAACGGAGTTTATATCTGGGGGTGCACATTTCTGATTGTTTGCGCCTTACGCCATATCGCTCACGCGTTCTTGCGCCGGCGGTCGATCATCGCCTGTATGACGGGATGGAAGTGACCGGCGTAGCGTTGCTGCACGGCGGCCAGTTGCCAATCATTCTCAGTCAGTGCGCCGCGGCAGTCGGTGACGCCGCAACTGCAGAGGGCGCCGTCCCAGGTGAATTCGGCATCGTCGAAATTCCACGTGCCCTGGTCGAGGGTGATCTCCTCGCCGGCGGCGATGTCGCGCCGCGCAACGAGGGTGACTTCATCGGCGAGCCAGGCGTTGGCATCGCAGGCGTGGTTGAGGTTCTCGTCGAGGCTGGCGCTCTCGTCGGTGATGGGGCGGGCGAGATAAACGCCGTCGGTGACGATCCAGACCGAGCGGGCCCAGTAATCGTCGCTGCTTGCCTGTTCGGTGTCGATGCGCGCGCCGCCGAATTCCATCAGCTTTTCGCCGCGAGCGATTGGCTGCGTGGTGAAGACACCTTCGTCATGGATTTGCGACGGACCGCCGAAGAGAGCGGGGTGAATCCAGGAGCGCGGGAGATAGGTTCGTGTCATGCGAGGTCTTTGTAGGCCGCGATCAGCCCGACAATACAGGCGGTGACGATCATCAATTGCTGGAGAAGATTGCCGCCGGCGCGGAGCAGGTTCGGGGCAGCGCGGCCGATGCCGGCGATGATCATCAGGCGGGACACGATGAGTGCGGCAGCGAGGCTGATCATGGTGGTGCGTGCAGTGCCGCCGAGTTCGAGCAGCAGCATCAGGATGAGGGAGAGTGGTACGAACTCGGCGAAGTGGCCGTGGCGGCGAACTGCGATCAGCAGGCGGGAAGCGGTGTGCTCCTGTCCGAAGGCGGCACTGGTGTCGTTGCCGACGCCGAGACCGACTTTCGCGCGATAGCGCTCTCCCGAGACGGCGATGCTGAGGAGGACGAAGAAGATGCCGAGCACGGATGCTGTGGCGGTGGTGACTGGGAGAAGCATGGTCCGGCCCCTTCTGGACTGCTGTGCGCAGTTTTCCGGGAGCCGGGTGTTTTTGTCTATCGGTGAGATTTGCCTGTTGGCAGTGAGGGTGTATCGAGAGGGGTAAGATTTTAACGCGGAGGCCGCGGAGGTTTCGCAGAGGACGCGGGGGTTCTTTGCTGGCGGTGAGGTTTGTATGCGCTGTGAGAGTGGTTGGTTGGCGCTTCGCGCCAAACTCGCTTGTCGACCTTTCTCACTCCTTTCCAATTTCGTCATAGCCGGTCGACCCGGAGCGCAACGTAGGGCGTACCGGCTATCCATTGCCTCCGTGTGCGGTGGTTAGATGTGGTGGCGACGTTGCGTTTCATCTTTGACAGTTGCGGCAATGGATGGCCGGTACGGTCTCCGCTTCGCTCCGACCCGACCGGCCATGACGGAGTTTTTTAGTGGGAAGATTTCATCGGAAGTGATGCGGAACGGAGCGCTGCTGACCTTCAGCACCAGCCAAGCAGATTATGTTGGCTCCCCTTGACCTCGCGGCGCGCTGGACGCGCGCCACTCGCCGGGGATGACGGTGTTGTTTTGTGATGAGCATGGCGCGAAGCGCCAACTCGCTCGCCGAGACAACAGTGCGCTTTCCGCTCGAGAAGAACCCCGCGTCCTCTGCGAAAACCTCTGCGTCCTCTGCGTTAAAATTTGCTGGCCAGCAAAATCCCAGGATCAGTAGCGCGAGATGATCTTGTCCATGTCCGGGCGCACGCGCTCTTCGAGTGGCACCGCGGGTTGGCCGATGTAGATGTAGCCGGCGATGCGTTCGGTTGGTTTGAGGCCAAGGCGCTCGAGGACGAGGGGGTGGAAGGCGCACCATTCGGTGAGCCAGCCGGCGACGAAGCCGAGAGCGGTCGCGGCGATGAGCATGGTCTGACAGACGGCGCCGGCGGAGAGCTCCTGCTCCCATACCGGGATCGGGATCTGCTCGCGCACGCGGCTAACCACAGCGACGACGACGGGTGCGCGCAGGAAGCGGCCGCGCTCCATCGCGAGGCGCTCTTCGGTGGCGGCGTTCGGCTCCGTCTGCTGGAGCACGTCGGCGAGCATGTGGCCAAAGCGGGTGCGGGCCTCACCCTCGATCACGATGAAGCGCCACGGGAACAGCTTGCCGTGATCGGGGACGCGGGCGGCTGCTGTCAGGATCTGTCGCAATTGGGTGCTATCGGGGCTTGGGCCGGTCATCGCCTTGGCGGAGCCGGAGCGGCGCGAGAGCAGCAAGTCGATGGTATCGGGTGCCGGCTTGTTAAGGGTGTTCGTGGCGACGACTTCTTTGTCCATGGATGAGGCCTATGCATGCGGCAAGGGTTGGCAGTTCCGGAATGTGCCCTATGTAAGGCAACGGTTCGCCGGCTGCGAGGATTAACGGCAACCCCACACCGTTTGGGCGGTTATTGGGGGACGGTTTCGGGTTTTGAGCCCGGTCGGCTAAGATAAGGGCAGGGAGATTTTTATGCCTGTTGCGCACGAGAAGATTGCGACCTGCGACCCGGTTTGGACGCGGATGCGCGAAGAAGCCGAAGTGCTGGCCAACAACGAGCCGGCGCTGTCGAGCCTGATCCACGCCACCATCCTGGCGCACGACCGGCTGGAGGAGGCGCTGGCCTACAACATCGCCAAGAAGATCGGCGGCGAAGACGTTTCGCCGATGATGACGCACGAGATTGTGGAAGACGCGCTGGCCGCCGATCCGGAGATCGCGCAGGCGGTGCGGGCCGATCTGTCGGCGGTGTTCGAGCGCGATCCGGCGTGCGATAGCTATGCGCAGGCGTTCCTGTTCTTCAAAGGCTTCCACGCGCTCGAGAGCTATCGCATCGGGCACTGGCTGTGGAAGCAGAACCGCAAGGCGCTGGCACTGTTCTTCCAGAGCCGTATCTCCGAGACGTTCGACGTCGACATCCATCCGGCGGCGCGGCTTGGGCGCGGCATCATGATGGATCATGCGACTGGCATCGTGATCGGTGAGACAGCTGTTGTGGAAGACGATGTGTCGATGCTGCACGGCGTGACGTTGGGCGGCACGGGCAAGGAAGATGGCGACCGCCATCCGAAGATCCGCCGGGGTGTGCTGCTGTCGATGCACGCGAAGATCTTGGGCAACATCGAGGTCGGCGAGTACTCGCGCGTCGGTGCCGGGTCGGTGGTGCTGAAGAACGTGCCGCCGGGCTGCACGGCGGTGGGTATTCCGGCGAAGCTGACCAACTGCGCGGGCGCGGACCGGCCGTCGCAGGAGATGAACCAGATCATCGACGTCGATCAGACGGGGTGATTGCCTCAAGCCGTCTTTTTCAACATCCAAACCTTCGCCGATTTGTAGCCGCGTTGCTCTAGCAGCGTGTGCTTTGATGTCCAGTCGTTTGGGCAAACGACGAGTGCCGAGTCCATGCCGCGGCGGGCGAAGGCGCTCTCAGTGGCGGTGATGAGGTGGGTGGCGCTGGCGGTCGATGAGGCGGTTTCGATGCTTGCGAAATCCGTGTCGTAGAAATCGTCGAGGACGCCGATCTTGGCGATGTCGTGTGCGGCCGGGATGTGCAGGCGGGTGACGGGTTGGGCGATGGCATAGCCGGCGAGGCCGCTGCCGGTCGTAGCGACGAGCATGTCGCGGTCTTTGAGCGTCAGACTGTACTGCATCCACATGCCGAAGCGCGCGTCGGCTTCGGGGTGGACGTGCCAGAAGCGGTCGTTGATCTTTTGCAGCGTTTTGCGATGCGCGGCGCTGAGCGTGACGATGGCGGGGATGTCGTCGCCAGTTGCGGGGCGGATGTCGGACGC
Source organism: Rhizomicrobium sp. (assembly GCA_036263395.1). Taxonomy (GTDB): domain Bacteria; phylum Pseudomonadota; class Alphaproteobacteria; order Micropepsales; family Micropepsaceae; genus Rhizomicrobium. Next base: position 5,994 of record DATAHD010000299.1, read on the forward strand.
GAACGGTGCGTCGGTGAAGCCGTGTTTGGCGAGATAAAGCGTGACGGGCTCGTAGTCGTGGCCGGTGTAGAGCGCGTGCTGTGGTGTGCCGATTGTGCAGGACGCGATGAAGGAGTCTGCGCCGGCTTCGCGCATCGCTGTTTCGGTCGCGGCGAGCAGGGCTTCGGCGGTGCCGGGTGGGGCGTTGGGCGCGGTGAAGCAATCGTCCTGCAGCAGCGCGGGCTGAACGCCCGGATCGTAGATCGGCGGGACAGGGACGAGCATGGCGCGGGTGACACCGGCGAGCTGGCCGTTCGCCTCCGCGACGAAGATGTGATCGCGCTGCGGGCCGGTGGTGGCGAAGGCGGCTGTAAGGGCTTCGGTGGTGCGGGTGGCGGCCTGATCGTCCATGCGCCAGAGGAGCGGGTCGATGGCGTGGCGCGCCTGTGCGTTCTGGATCAGCAGCGGGACGATGGCGGGGATGTCGGCCGGCGTTGCGGCGCGGGTGGATGCGGGCATGGGGGCTTGTCCTGTTTTTGCGAGCACCGGCGTCATCACGGACGCGGCGGCGCTGGCCATGACAAAGGATCGTCTGGTGACGGCTGTCATCCGCGGCTCATGAGAGGGAAGACGTGTGTCTTCGGGTGAGGCGGGCCTTGCCATAGCACGCCGCGTTGGACGGGGTGAAGGGGAACGCGGCCTCTGCGAAACGCCTGCGTGTCAGCGTCAAACCCTCAAAGCGCGTCTAACACTTTGAAGGTCAACAGACTCGCGGTGACCAAGGGTTTGCGGAGTAAGGGGCCGCCTGGGAACGCCTTTGCGGGGACGCGGGCTAATGCTTCGAAGCGGGCGGGTTGGCCTTGGATGGCTTCGGCCAAGACTTTGCCGCCGAGGTTGGCCATGGCGACGCCCTGGCCGGAGTAGCCATGGGCGAAGAGGACGCGGTCGGAGAGTTTGCCGAAGTGGGGCATGCGGGTGCGGGTGATGCCGACGGTGCCGCGCCAAGCGTATTCGATCGGCACGCCGACGAGTTGCGGGAAGACGGTGAGCATGCGCGGCGCAACGAGGCCGGAGATATTCTCCGGCGG
>DATAHD010000300.1:0-7619 GCA_036263395.1 Rhizomicrobium sp.
AGGAAAAGCCGAGTTTAAAGAAACGCCCTAAGCCGCGTGGGCCGCCGCGCCGTTCTGGGGGGCGATCAGGATCGCGTAGAGCGCTTCCGCCGTGCGGGCAGCGCGGAGCTTCTCGCATATCGCCTGGCTGCGCAGCAGGCGCGAGACGCGCGCCAGCGCCTTCAGGTGATCCGCACCGGCGCCTTCGGGCGCCAGCAGCATGAACACCAGATCGACCGGCTGGCCATCGACCGCTTCATAGTCGATCGGCTGATCCAAACGTGCGAAGAGACCGAAAATCTTGTCGAGCGGCAGGCGGCCGTGCGGGATCGCGATGCCCTGGCCGACGCCGGTGGTGCCGAGACGCTCGCGCTCGATCAGCACCTCGAACACCTTGCGCTCCGGCCGGTTGACCAGCGCATAGGCGCGCGACGCCAGCTCCTGCAGCAGCTGCTTCTTGCTCTGCACCTTCAGCGCCGGGACGACAGCATCCGGCGAGAGCAAATCGGAGATTTCCATGATGACCTTCTGTGGCAACCGGTCAGAGGGCGTCTTTGGACGTCTTCTTCTCGTGATGGTCCTTCAGCTTTTCCATGCGCTTCTGGGCTTGGGTCGAAACGTGTTTGAGCATCTGATCGAACGCACGATACGCATCGTCTCCACTCCCCTCCGCCTGGATATCCAGTCCCGCATCGAGATGGATATGGCAGTCAACGTGAATGCCAGTTCGAACCTTCGAAAAAACGACGGTTGCGCTGGAACCTCTGTCGAAGTGCTTTTCGAGTGTCTCGCCGAGACGGTCTCGCACGTGCTGCGGGAGCGCCTCGCCGACTTCCATATGTTTTCCAGAAACCCGAACTGTCATGGCCTTCGCTGTTCTCTACGGCCCTTTGGTCGCGTTCCCGCCCCGCGGACGTATCCCCGCGAAAGCGGCGGACCAATAGTAGGGCCCCTACCGTGTGTCAACGCTTGAAATGAATGATCCGCTGCGTCCCCGGTATTCCGTGGCCTTGAGTCGGCGGCGTTCTACGGAAGACGGAATTCTCATGGCTTCCCGGTACTTAGCGACCGTCCGGCGGGCGATATTCACCCCGTCCGCGGTCAGCATGGAGACGATCCGGTCGTCCGACAGGACGTCCCGGGCCTCGTTGTCGATCATCTCGCGAATCCGGTCGCGCACCGCCTCGGCGGAGTGCGACTCATGCCCGTTCACGGCGGCGATGGCGGCGGTGAAGAAGTATTTCAGTTCGAACACGCCGCGCGGCGTGGCGATGTATTTGTTGGAGGTGACCCGGCTGACCGTCGACTCATGCATCCCGATCGCATCGGCGATGGTGCGCAGGTTCAGCGGCCGCAGATGGCGCACACCATAGGTGAGGAAGCCGTCCTGCTGGCGCACGATCTCGGTCGCCACTTTCATGATCGTGCGGGCGCGCTGGTCCAGGCTCTTCACCAGCCAGTTCGCGCTGTTCATGCACTCGGTCAGATAGTTCTTTGCATCCTTGTCACGCGCGCCGCTCGACACCTTGGTGTAGTAGCGCGCATTGACGAGCAGACGCGGCAGCGTGTCGGAGTTGAGTTCGATGTGCCAGCCGCCGTCGATGCTCACGCGCACAAAGACATCCGGCACCACCGGCGTCACCGGCTCGCTGCCGAACGCGATGCCCGGCTTCGGCGTCAGGCCGCGGATTTCCGTCATCATGTCGCGCACGTCTTCGGCATCGCAGCCGCAGGCTTCGCACAGCTTCGGGATATCGCGGCGGGCAACCAGTTCGAGATTGTCGAGGAATGCCTGCATGCAGGGATCGAGACGATCCTTCGCCTTGAGCTGCAGCGCGAGACATTCTTTCAGATCGCGGGCGGCGACACCGACCGGATCGAACCCCTGCAGGATGCGGACGCAGTCGCCGACGATATCGCGCGGCGCGCCGAGACGCTCCGCCAGCTCGTCGAGATCGGCGCGAAGATAGCCTGCCTCGTCGATGCAATCGATCATCGCAACGCAGATCATACGGTCTTCGGGATGCAGCGCGGCAATCGCCAGCTGCGCTTCCAGATGGTCTTTCAGCGACCCTGCATTGGCGAGAGTCGCTTCCAGAATGTCTTCATCGCCTTCGAACTGCCGTCCGGCGCCGACCGAGCTCCAGTCCGACAGAGACTGCTGCGACGCATCCGACGCGGTGGACGGTGGCGCCTCGCGCTCATGCATGTCGTCATGCGAGGCGTCCATGTCGGACGACTTGGAGAAATCTTCGCCGGTGAAATCGGTGGCGGCGGCGCTGTCGATGGACGCGGCGGCGGCATCGTGCTCGTCGGGCGCATGTTCGCGCTCGTCGCGTTCGAGCAGCGGGTTCCGTTCCAGCTCGCCCTCGACATAGGACTGGAGCTCGACATTGGACAGCTGGAGCAGCTTGATCGCCTGCTGCAGCTGCGGAGTCATGACAAGGGATTGCCCCTGCCTCATCTCCAGTCGTTGCGCCAATGCCATGTGTGCCCCTGTGCCCTACGCCAACGCCATCTACAAAGTGAACCGCTCGCCGAGATAAATCCGGCGTACGTCACGGTCGCCGACGATCTCCGCCGGCGTGCCTTCCTTTAGAACCTGTCCATCGTGAAGAATGTACGCACGGTCGATGAGATCGAGCGCGTCGCGCACATTGTGATCGGTGATGAGCACTCCGATGCCGCGGTTTTTCAGCTGCATCACGATGTTGCGGATTTCGTTGACCGCAATCGGATCGATACCGGCCAGCGGCTCGTCGAGCAGGATGTAGGACGGATGCGTCGCCAGAGCGCGGGCGATCTCCACCCGGCGGCGCTCGCCGCCCGACAGCGCGATCGACGGCGTGTTGGCGACATGATTGATGCCGAACTCCGCCATCAGCTCCTCGACCATCGCTTCCAGGCGCGATGGATCGGGCTCCACCAGTTCCGCGGTGGCGCGGATGTTCTGCTCGGCGGTCAGGCCGCGGAAGATCGACGCCTCCTGCGGCAGATAGCCGATGCCGAGCCGCGCACGGCGGTACATTGGCAGATGCGTCACGTCATGGCCATCGACGGCGATCGATCCCGCATCGGTCGGGATCAGGCCGGTGATCATGTAGAAGGTTGTCGTCTTGCCGGCGCCGTTCGGTCCCAGAAGACCGACGACTTCACCGCGCTTCACCGACAGGCTCACATTGCGAACCACGGGGCGGCGGCGAAAGGATTTGGCAAGACGTGTGGCAACCAATCCCTGTCCACCTTCGATGACCGTCGGCGTGTGTTTCGCCGGGCCTTCTTTGGTTGTTGTGGGGTCTGCGGTCGTCATGGGCAAAAACTGTGCCTATTCGTGCTTAAGGATCGGTGAAGCTACGGGCTCGTCGATCCGGGGTTGCTGGTGGATTGTGGCGGAGCGGAGAAAATTGCCTGCACACGGCCTCCGCTGGTGGTGGAACCGACGGCTGTCAGGCTGGCTTTGCCGGTGACAAGATTGATGCGCAAGTTGTTGCCGCGCATCACGTTCTTGTCCTTCGTTAAGACAACCTTACCGGTGAAGGTCACGAAGCGCGGGCCGACATCGTAGACCGCGTTGTCGCCGGTCGCGGTGCCCGATGTCGCCGAGGTGAAGACGACATTGCCGTTTGCGACGATCTTGTCTGGCTTGTTGCCGACGACATTGATCCGCATCGTGTTGGCGCGAATGTGCATGTCGCCCTGGGTGACAATGACGTTGCCGGAGTAGGTGCCGGACTTGGAGTTCTGGTCGGCGTCGAAGCGGTCGGCGCTGACATTGATCGGCGCGTTGGTGTTGTGTTTGCCGAGATTGACGCCGGTCTCCGCGGCCTGCGCAGCGCCTGCGAAACCAACCGCCAGAGCCAGCGCGTAGATCGTTCTCATTTCTTACCCGCGTAGAGAGTTGTGTGGACATTGCCGATCAGGGCGATGTGCTGTGTCTTGTGATCGATGGTAAATCGGTCGGCCTCGAACGCACCCTGCGGCCCCTGCCCCGTCACGTGATGATTGCCGGTCAGGAAACTCTTGTTCAGATCGACGTCCACCGCACTGGTGTGCAACTCATAACCGCTGTCGGAGAAGACGGAGATGCCGCCGTCGAGCGTGAGGAATTGCTTGTCCGCATCGATAAAGCCGCCGGCGGCGTTGGCGTTGATCCAGGTGGCGTTCTGGGTCGTCAGATCGGCCTCGACATTCTTCAGACGGGCGCGGCGCGCATTCTTGCCGTCCTGAATCGCCGCATCGGCGGTGATGACGAACGGATTTCCCTTGCTGTCGGCGCCGGTGAGGCGCGGCTTGATCATCGCCAGATCGTTGTCGAGCTTGCGCATGCTGCCATATTCGAAGTTCACCCCACCGCGATCGCTCGGCCGCGGCACCAGCGAGTAGGCGACCACCGCCATGATCACCGCACCCGCCGCAATCGGCAGCGCGCGCTTCATCACGATCACGAACCGCGAATAGCGCTCGGCATCAAGGATCGTGCCGCGGGTGCGCGCCGTCCAGTCGATGCTGATGCGCTTGGCCGCGCTCTTCACGCGCGGTTCTGCGGCCGGATGTGTGTCGGGCGTCGCCACTACTGGATCCCGGCGCGCACGCAGTCGTGCATGTGCAGGATGCCGAGCGGCTTCTTATTCTTGCCCTTCGGATCGAGAACGAACAGCTGCGTGATGTTCTTCGCGTTCATCAGCGCCAGCGCTTCGGCGGCCAGCGCGCCGGGCGCGATCACCTTCGGATCGCGCGTCATGATCTCGGCCGGCGTGCGATCGAGCAGTTCGCGGTCCATGTGGCGGCCAAGATCGCCATCGGTAACGATGCCAACCAGCCCGCCCTTGCGGTCGACAATGCCGACACAGCCATAGCGCTTCTTGGCCAGCACCAGCACCAGCTCTTTCATCGCCGTGCTCTCGGAGACGAGCGGCATCTCATCGCCCGAATGCATCAGATCGGAGACGCGGATCAGCGCCTTGCCCAGCGCCCCGGCCGGGTGCAGGTCGCGGTACTGATCGGTGGAGAAACCCCGCCGCTCCATCAGCGCGACAGCCAGCGCATCGCCCAGCACGAGCATCAGCGTGGTCGATGTCGTCGGCGCCAGCCCCATCGGGCACGCCTCGCGCGATTTCGGCAGCACCAGCGGAACATCGGCCGCGTGCATCAGCGCGGACTCCGGCCGGCTCGCGATGCCGATCAGCGGGATCTGGATGCGCTTGGCGTGGGTGATGAGGTCGGAAAGTTCCGCCGTCTCGCCGGAGTTCGACAGCATCAACAGGGCGTCGGCGCGCGTGACCATGCCAAGGTCGCCATGGCTGGCTTCGGCGGGATGGATAAAGAAGGCCGGCGTGCCGGTGGAAGCGAGCGTGGCGGCGATCTTGTTGCCGATGTGACCCGACTTGCCCATGCCGCTGACCACGACACGGCCCTTGATGCCGAGAATGGTGTCGATGGCGCGGCTAAAATCGCCGTTCAGCGCTTCGCCCAGATCGCGAATGGCATCGCCCGCGAAGGTGATGACGCGGCGCGCAGCCGCGAGGTCGCTCTTGTGATCGGCGCGTTTGGAGGAAACGGCCACGGAACCGGCGGAACGCATGAATGCACCCTGAGCAAAGTCAGTTCGGCCGCGCTCCCTACCCGCTACAGCCCTCGCTTTGACGCCCGGTGAGGCCCCAACGCGAAATTCGTGCCAACTCTGGACCAAACCTCCAGCGGCATTCAAGATGAGATAAGTGGTTGCGGTAAATGGCCTCTTGCGCCCGGGAACCCGGCCGATTCCGCTTCTGTACTTTCTTGCACCGACAACTTTCAAAAAACCTGAACTTTTCCCTTGACCGTCACGGTCGACTTGTTACAAGCAGTCATTCTCCCGAATTGTATCTCCCTCACCCCTCCACGAGCGACCTGCCCGCCGTAGCCCGCTTGGGCGAAGGCGGGAGCGAGCTGGAGGGGTCGGCTCCCATCGCGTCAGCGAGGCGAGATGGAGGAGGACGCCTCCGAACTCCAAACGCCGTAGCAACCCAATTTGGCGCGCAGAGGCGCAGAGCCGCAGAGAGAGTGCGCGTATAGAGACAGAAGGGTTCACGCGGAGGCGCGGAGACCGCGGAGGTCAGAGCCTCAACACGAACAACCTCAGTTCAACCGATTTACCCGGCGCGCTTCGCGCGCCAAATCAGCTTCCAGACACCAGACACCGTACGAACCGCCAGCGACGCAGGCCCCTCTGCGTTCTCCGCGCCTCTGCGCGCCAACCAAACCTGCCAGCCACGCACACGACACCGACCGCGGAAGCACAACTCCGCGTACTCCGCGCCTCCGCGTGAACCCAAGGCCATAGACATGAATCTCACCGCAGAAACGCAAACGCGCCCGCGATCAATGCGCGAAGATGTCCGTCTCTTCCCAACCGGCGAGATCGAGTTCGGCGCGCGTCGGGAGGAACTTGAACGCCGCTTCCGCCAGATGCGTGCGCCCTTCGCGGGCCAGCATCGTGTCGAGCACCGTCTTCACGCGGTGCAGATACGCCACATCGTTGGCGGCATAAGCGAGCTGTTTCTCTGTCAGCTCCGGCGCGCCCCAGTCGGAGCTTTGCTGCTCTTTAGAGAGATCGACGCCGATCGTCTCGCGCACCAGGTCTTTCAGTCCATGGCGATCCGTGTACGTCCGCACCAGCTTCGACGCGATCTTCGTGCAATAGATCGGCGAACAGACGACGCCGAGATAGCGCTTGAACATGCCCACATCGAAGCGCGCGTAATGGAACAGCTTGATCGTGTTCGGATCGGTGAGCAGCCGCTTCAGGTTCGGCGCATCATAGCTGCCGGCCGCGAACTGCACCGCATGGCAGACATCGTCACCCGACGACAGCTGCGCGAGGCAGAGCCGGTCGCGAAACGGATTGAGGCCGAGCGTTTCGGTGTCGATGGCAACGATGGGACCGAGATCGAGACCGTCGGGCAGATCGCCCTTGTGCAGCTTGATTTTCATGGCCCTCGTCATAATCGCCGGGCCGCGCCTTTACAATCCGGCGGCCCCTGTGATGCGGAACAGCCGCCAATAGAGCAGCGTGACGCCAATCGACAGAATCTCCGCCGTCAGCAGCGCATATTGCGGCCCGACCCGGTCGGCGAACCAGCCGAGCGCGAAGACCACGACGGCGTAGAACAGGCTGCCGCCGAGCGAGACCAGCGAGCCCATCGTGGCACGCTGCCGCTCGGTGAATGCCTTCTGCATCAGGCTGCCCTGCGCCACCACACTCGGCCCATAGGGAAAGGCATTGAGCGAGGAGAGCGCGGGGCTCGCAACGGTCGGCACCGCCACAGCAGAGATACCGAGCACGATGGCAACGATGTTCGCCCACAAGAGCACCGTCATCTCGCGAAAGCGCCGGATCAATCCGCCGGCGGCGCTAAACCCGAGCGCCGCAAACGCATGCGTCAGCGTGCTCGCCACGCCCAGGCCCCAGCTTGGCCACAACGTCGCGAAGTACGCGGGATAGAACATGTGCTTCGCCTCACCCAACGCGAAGCCGAGGATCGACGCCACGCTGAGATCGCGCAGCTTCGCATCGCGCAGAAATCCGGCGAACGCTTCGCGCAGATGCGCAAACACATTGGTCTCGATCTCGCGTCCATGCCGCGCGGGCTCGACGGTGA
>DATAHD010000301.1:0-2258 GCA_036263395.1 Rhizomicrobium sp.
GTGAGGAAACCACCCGGCTTCAGCGCGGCGCGCAGCGCGGGCTCATAGGCCACAAGCGCGCGGCTGATGCCGTGACGGACCGCACCGGCCTGGCCGGACAGACCGCCGCCGGCGACCGTGACGATGATGTCGAACTGGCCATCGCGGTTCGCCGCGATCAGCGGCTGGCGCACGATCATGCGCAGCACCGGACGGGCGAAGTAGGTCTTCTCGTCCTTGCCGTTGACGGTGATGCGGCCGAGACCCGGCTTCACCCACACGCGGGCAACGGCGTCCTTGCGGCGGCCGGTGGCATAGGCGCGGCCCTTGGCGTCGCGCTTGCTGCCCTGCTTTTCACCCTGCTCTTCCGACGGCCCCGTCGGCTTTGCCTTGATGAGCGTCGACTTGAGATCGGCGAAATTCTTGACGTCCTCGGCCATCGTTAGGCTGCCTTCGCTTTGCGATAGTTGGTGTTCTTCGGGTTCATCGACGCAACGTCGAGCTTGGTCGGCTGCTGCGCTTCATGCGGATGCTCGGCACCGGCATAGACGCGCAGGTTGCCCAGCTGACGGCGGCCCAGCGGACCGCGCGGGAGCATGCGCTCGATCGCCTTCTCCACGACCCGCTCCGGATATTTCCCGGTCAGGATCATCTTGGCGGTACGCTCTTTGATGCCGCCGATGTAGCCGGTGTGGTGGTGATAGACCTTGTCGTCGAATTTCTTGCCGGTCAGCAGAACCTTCGCCGCGTTGATGATGATGACGTTGTCGCCATCGTCCATGTGGGGCGTGTAGGTGGCTTTGTGCTTGCCGCGCAGGCGCATCGCAACGAGCGTCGCAAGGCGGCCGACGACGAGACCTTCGGCGTCGATAAGAATCCACTTCTTATCGATCTCGGTCGGCTTGGCCGAGTAGGTTTTCATAGGTTTCTCCGGTGGGGAGGTTTGTTCGAAGGCGCGCGTATACGGGCGCCCCGTGCACCGGTCAAGCGAAACCAGCCAAAAGTGCCTGATATTCGGCACTTTTTCTTATGCGGTATTATAATACCGCTTTCTAATAGTCGAAAACCCCAAAAAAGCAGCAAGCCCGGCTGCGTCGCGCGACCAGGCTTGCTGTAGTCGAAACCGTCTGGAACGGCTTACCAGTCCTTCGGGACGTTGTAGTAGGTGTAGGACTTCTCGCGGATGTCGCCGAACTCGCCGTCCGCCTTCGTCAGATCGCTCAGGCTATACGCCGGCGCCTTCTTGATGATGTCTTCCGACATCGGCACGACGTAGCCGCCCTTGTCCGGGCTGTAGTCGAGCAACGACCACGGAACGGGCGCGTACTTCTCGCCCATGCCGAGCACGCCGCCGAAACCGAGCGCCGCGAACATGATGCTGTCGGACTTCTTGTCGAGAACGATGTCTTCGACGTGACCGATCTTGTCGCCGGAGGAATTGTAAACCGTGGTGCCTTTCACCTTGGACGCCAGAATGGCACGGGTATGACCGGTGGTTGTCGTCATAAGCTAACTCCTTGCTGAAACTCGCAAAGCTAACGCCACGCCGGTTTGTTCGTTCCGGTTTCGCGCCGCACGGAAGCGCGATAAACAGTGTTCCATGAGCATCACGAAACGACTCGCACTTTTCGCTCTCGCCAGCACCGCATTGGCTACGGGAGTTCCCACTTTGGCCGGCGATCTGCACGGCTTCACCAGCGACAAGAAGCAGGACCTGTTCGGCTATTACATGCCGTCGAATCCGATCCGCGTCGGCCAGTTCGTGCTGCACGATCTGGCGCTTGCCGACGAAGCCGACTTCAAGAAGTACGAAGCTGGCGGTTACAAGGGTGTGCCATATGCCCCGGTGCAGTTCGATTTCGACGACGTGAAGAGCCCCAAGAAACAGGGCGAACTCGGCGAGTATTATGAGAACCGCCCGCGCATCCTGCCGTCCGCCTATAATGTGACGAGCAACAAGGTGACCTTCATCGGCACCGACAAGAAGATGGGCGTGGTGACCTTTATCGGAACCCTCGATCTCGCCAGACTCAAAGCCATTAAGGCCGGTGGCGGCGATCCGAATGCGGTTGTCCTGAAAGGCGACCTCGCCATCGGCACACAGAAATTCCCAAACATCACTTTCACCTGGTTCGGCGGAGACTGACATGAACGCACCGGCACAAGACCTTCTGGTCCTCGCAGCAGACGAAGGCGCCGTCCGCAAACTCACGCTCAACCGCGCCAGTGCTCGCAACGCGCTCAGCGTCGGCCTGATGGGCGCGCTGCAGGAAGCCCTC